>JBOGHR010000505.1:0-6496 GCA_050744905.1 Acidimicrobiales bacterium | reverse complement strand
GGCAAGCTCAACGGAGCCCTCAGCTCATTGCCGGCCACCGAGCTCGGCAGCATCGCCATCAAGGCCGCCCTCGAACGGGCGGGCATCGACGCGGACCAGGTCGACCAGGTGGTCCTCGGTCAGGTGCTCCAGGCCGGCCAGGGCCAGAACCCGGCCCGCCAGGCCGCCGTCGCCGGCGGCATCCCCATGGACGTGCCGGCCGTCACGGTCAACGCCGTCTGCCTCTCCGGCCTCCACGCCGTCGCCGAGGCCGACCGGATGATCCGGGCCGGCGAGGCCGAGGTGGTCGTCGCCGGCGGCATGGAGTCGATGACCGGAGCGCCCCACCTGCTGGCCGGCGCCCGGGCCGGGTTCCGCCTGGGCGACGCCACCGCCGTCGACTCGCTGGTCGCCGACGGCCTGTGGTGCGCGTTCGACGACGTCCACATGGGCGCCGGGACCGAGGCGTACGCCAAGGCGGCGGGGATCTCGCGGAAGGCACAGGACGACTTCGCCGCCCGCAGCCACCAGCGCGCCGCGGCGGCGGCCAAGGACGGCCGCCTGGCGGCCGAGATCGTCCCCGTCGAGGTGCCCCAGCGGGGCGACCCGCTGGTGGTCGACGCCGACGAGGGCGTGCGGCCCGACACCACGTCCGAGTCGCTGGCCAGGCTGCGCCCGGCGTTCGCCGCCGAGGGCTCCATCACCGCCGGCAACGCCTCGCAGATCTCCGACGGCGCCGCCGCCGTGGTGGTCGCCAGCCGGTCCCGGGCCGACGAGCTGGGCGTGGCCGCCCGGGCCGAGCTGGTGGGCTCCGCCACCGTCGCCGGGCCCGACCCGTCGCTGCTCACCCAGCCCTCGCGCGCCATCGCCCGGGCGCTGGAGCGGGCGGGGCGCACCGTGGCCGACGTCGACCTGTTCGAGATCAACGAGGCCTTCGCCGCCGTGTGCCTGGCCAGCATCGACGACCTCGGGATCGACCCCGAGCGGGTCAACGTCAACGGCGGCGGCATCGCCCTCGGGCACCCGATCGGCATGTCGGGCGCCCGCCTGGTGGTGACGCTGGTCGAGGAGCTGCGCCGCCGCGGCGGGGGGCTCGGCGTCGCCGCCCTGTGCGGCGGAGGCGGCCAGGGACAGGCGGCACTGCTGGAGGTTGCGGGGTGACGACCTTCGACTTCGCCCGCCAGGTCCCGGACGCCGACGCCGCGCTCACCGAGGAGTGGGTCGACTCGCTCGACGCCGTCGTGGCCGCCCACGGACCTGGCGGCGCCCGCCTGCTGCTGTCCCGCCTGCTGCGCTCGGCCGGCCAGCGCGACGTGGGCTTCCCGGCCCCGCTCACCACCCCCTACCTCAACTCCATCCCCGCCGACGACGAGCCGCCCTGCCCGTCCGACCTCGTCCTCGAGCGGCGCATCGAGGCGCTGGTGCGCTGGAACGCGGCGGTCATGGTGACCCGGGCCAACGCCCGCGAGGAGGGCATCGGCGGCCACCTGTCGACGCCGGCGTCGGCCACCTGCCTCTACGAGATCGGCTTCAACCACTTCTTCCGGGGCAAGGACGGCGGCGGCGGCGACCAGGTGTACTTCCAGGGCCACGCCACGCCCGCCGTCTACGCCCGCGCCTTCCTGGAGGGCCGCCTCGACGAGGACCAGGTCGACGGCTTCCGCCGGGAGCTGGGCGGGCGGGGCCTGTCCAGCTACCCCCACCCCCGGCTCATGCCGGAGTTCTGGGAGTTCCCCACCGTGTCGATGGGGCTGGGGCCCATCAGCGCCATCTACCAGGCCCGGTTCAACCGCTACCTGGCCCACCGGGGCATCGCCGACACGGCCGGGTCGAACGTGTGGTGCTTCGTCGGCGACGGCGAGTGCGACGAGCCCGAGACCCTGGGCGCCCTGTCCATCGCCGCCCGGGAGGGCCTGGACAACCTGATCTTCGTCGTCAACTGCAACCTCCAGCGCCTCGACGGGCCGGTGCGGGGCAACGGCAAGATCGTCCAGGAGCTGGAGGGGGTGTTCCGGGGCGCCGGGTGGAACGTGGTCAAGGTGGTGTGGGCGTCCCGCTGGGACGAGCTGCTGGCCGCCGACGTCGACGGCGCGCTGGTCGACAAGCTCAACGCCACCCTGGACGGCGAGTTCCAGAAGTACGCGGTGGAGGGGCCGGCCTACGTGCGGGAGCGGTTCTTCGGGTCCGACCCCCGCCTGGCCGCGCTGGTGGAGGGGCTGCCCGACGACGACCCCGTCTTCACCCTCCCCCGCGGCGGGCACGACCGGGCCAAGCTGCACGCCGCCTACGCGGCGGCCGTGGCGCACCGGGGAGCGCCCACCGTCGTGCTGGCCAAGACGCTCAAGGGGATGCGGCTGGGCGCCAGGATCGAGTCGCGCAACGCCGCCCACCAGGTGAAGAAGCTGCCGAGGGACCAGCTGCGCGAGCTGCGGGACCGCCTGGGGCTGGGCGAGCTGATCCCCGACGAGGCGCTGGCCGGCGACGCCCCGCCGTACCGCCGCCTGCCCGCCGGCTCCCCCGAGGAGCGCTACCTGCACGAGCGGCGGGCGGGGCTGGGCGGCCACGTCCCCCGGCGGGTGGTGCGGGCCGGCCGGCTCGACCAGCCCGACGGCAAGGTGTTCGAGGGGCTGCTGGCCGGCTCCGGGGGCCGGCCGGTGTCGACCACCATGGCCTTCGCCGGCCTGCTGCGGTCGCTGCTGCGCGACGAGGCGGTGGGCCGCCGCATCGTCCCCATCGTGCCCGACGAAGCCCGCACCTTCGGCCTCGACGCCCTCTTCGGCGAGGTGAAGATCTACGCTCCGGGCGGCCAGCGCTACGAGCCGGTGGACTCCGCCATGCAGCTGTCCTACCGGGAGGCCAGCGACGGCCAGATCCTGGAGGAGGGGATCACCGAGGCGGGGGCCATGGCGTCGTTCGCCGCCGCCGGGAGCAGCTACGCCACCTGGGGCGCGCCCATGGTGCCCTTCTACGTCTTCTACTCGATGTTCGGGTTCCAGCGGGTGGGCGATCTCATCTGGTCCTTCGGCGACCTGCGGGGCCGCGGCTTCCTCCTGGGCGCCACCGCCGGCCGGACCACCCTCAGCGGCGAGGGCCTCCAGCACCAGGACGGCCACAGCCTGGTGCTGGCTTCGACGGTGCCCAACGTCGCCGCCTACGACCCGGCCTTCGCCTACGAGGTCGCAGCCGTGGTCCGCGACGGCATGGCGCGCATGTACGGCGACGACCCCGAGGACGTCTTCTACTACCTCACCCTCTACAACGAGAACTACGAGATGCCGGCCATGCCCGAGGGCGCCGGGGAGGGGGTCCTGCGGGGCCTCTACCGGTTCGCGCCGGCTCCCGACGGCCCCGGGCGACGGGCGACCATCCTGTTCAGCGGGACCGCCTACGGCGCCGCCCGAGAGGCCCGGGAGCTGCTGGCCGAGCACCACGGGGTGGGCGCCGAGCTGTGGAGCGCCACCTCGTACAAGGCCCTGCGGGAGGATGCCCAGTCCGCCGTGCGCTGGAACCGCCTCCACCCCGGGCAGGTGCCGCGCGTGCCCTACGTGACCGAGGCGCTGCTGGGCAGCGAGGGGCCGTGCGTGGCCGTCACCGACTTCATGCACGCCGTGCCCGACCAGGTGGGCCGGTGGGTGCCCGGGCCCTTCACGACCCTGGGTACCGACGGCTACGGCCGGTCCGACTCGCGCGCCGCCCTGCGGCGACACTTCGAGACCGACGCCGGCCACGTGGTGGCGGCCGTGCTGGCCGGCCTGGCCGGCATGGGCGAGGGCAAGCCCGAGGAGGTGGCCGACGCCATCGCCCGCTACGGGCTCGACCCCGAGGCGGTGGAGCCGCTGCGGGCATGACCGGCCGGCGCACCAAGCTCGTCTGCACGATCGGCCCGGCCACGTCGTCGCCCGACGCCATCCGGGCCCTGATCGGCGCCGGCATGGACGTGGCCCGCCTCAACTTCTCGCACGGGACCCACGACGACCACGCCGCCGTCCACGACCGCGTGCGCTCGGCGTCGGACGAGTCGGGGCGGGCGGTGGGCGTGATGGCCGACCTCCAGGGACCGAAGATCCGCCTGGGCCGCTTCGCCGGCGGCGCCGCCGTGCTGGCGCCGGGCTCGACGTTCACCGTCACCACCGAGCCCGGCGAGGGCTCGAGCTCCCGGGCGTCGGTCAGCTACGAGGCGCTGGCCCGGGAGCTGGCGCCGGGCGACACCCTGCTGCTCGACGACGGCGCCGTCCGGTTGTGCGCCGTGTCCTCCGACGGCCGGGAGGTGAGCTGCGAGGTCGTCCAGGGCGGGCCGCTGTCCGACCACAAGGGGGTCAACCTTCCGGGCGCGCACCTGCAGGCGCCGGCCCTCACCGGCAAGGACGTGGAGGACCTGGCGTTCGCCCTGCGCCTGGGGGTCGACGTGGTGGCGCTGTCGTTCGTGCGGGAGCCCTCCGACGCGGCCGCCGTCCGCTCGGTGATGGCATCGGCCGGGCGGACGGTGCCGGTGATCGCCAAGATCGAGAAGCCGGAGGCGGTGGCGAACCTGGAGGGCATCGCCGAGGCGTTCGACGGCCTCCTCGTCGCCCGGGGGGACCTCGGCGTGGAGGTGTCGCCCGAGCGGGTCCCCCTCGTGCAGAAGGACATCGCCCAGCTCGGCCGGGACCTGGGCAAGCCGGTCATCGTGGCCACCCACCTGCTCGAGTCGATGACGCACCGGTCGCGCCCGACGCGGGCGGAGGCGTCCGACGTGGCCAACGCCGTGCTCGACGGCGCCGACGCCCTGATGTTCAGCGGGGAGACGAGCGTGGGCGACCACGCCGTGGAGGTGGTGGCCACCGCCGACCGCATCGCCGCCACGGTGGAGCGCGAGGCGCTGCCCCGGATGCCGGGCATCTCCTGGCGCCCGGCGCCCGAGGACGCCATGGCGGCGGCGGCGGTCGGCGTCGCCGGCGTGGTGGGCGCCCGGGCGCTGGCGGTGTTCACCCAGACGGGGAGGACCGCCCAGCGCCTGGCCAGCCACCGCTCGGCCGTGCCCGTGCTCGCCTTCACGCCCGAGCCGGCCGTGCGCAGCCGGCTCTCCATGGCCTGGGGCGTGGAGACCTTCGTGGCGCCCGTCCCGCCCGACCCCTCGGCCGCCGTGGCCCAGGTCGACCACACCATGCTGGCCACCGGGCGGGGCGGGCGGGGCGACCGCGTCGTCATCGTGGCCGGCCGCCCGGGCCAGGCGGGGAGCACGAACACCGTGCTGGTCCACGAGCTGGCCTCGCCCGTGCCCGGCGTGCGGGCGTGGTGAGGGCGATCTCCCAGGTCGGCGTGGTCGGGTGCGGCCTCATGGGCTCGGGCATCGCCGAGGTGTGCGCGCGGGCCGGCGTCGACGTGGTGGTGCGGGAGGTGGACGACGAGGCCGTCGCCGCCGGCCGGGCCCGCATCGAGGCGTCGCTGGAGAAGGCCCGCGGGAGGGGGAAGCTGTCGGGCGAAGAGGCCGCGGCGGCGCTCGCCCGCCTGCGGTTCACCACCGACCTGGGCGAGATGGCCGGCCCCGACCTGGTGGTGGAGGCGGTGCCCGAGCACGAGCCCCTCAAGCTCGACGTGTTCGCCGACCTCGACAAGGTCGCCGGCCCGGGCGCCGTCCTGGCGTCCAACACGTCCTCCATCCCCATCATGAGGCTGGCCATGGCCACCGGCCGTCCCCAGTCGGTCGTCGGCCTCCACTTCTTCAGCCCCGTGCCCGTACTCACGCTGGTCGAGCTGGTGCCGTCGCTGCTGTCGGACGAGGAGGCGGTGGCCACGGCGGAGGCGTTCGCCGAGGAGGTGCTCGACAAGCGGGTCATCCGCAGCAAGGACCGGGCCGGCTTCGTGGTGAACGCCCTGCTCATCCCGTACATCGTCTCGGCCATCAGGATGCTGGAGTCGGGCTTCGCCACCGAGGAGGACATCGACACCGGCATGGTCCTCGGCTGCAACCACCCCATGGGCCCGCTGGCGCTGGCCGACTTCATCGGCCTCGACACCACCATGGCCGCCGCCCAGTCGCTCTACGACGAGTTCAAGGAGCCGCTGTACGCCCCGCCACCCCTGCTGGCGAGGATGGTGGTGGGCGGGCTGCTGGGGCGCAAGACCGGCCGCGGGTTCTACGCCTACGACCGTTAGTCAGGGCCTCCCGTCGGTTGCCTCTGCATACCCTGCTGGGGTATGATTGGGTCACCGCCGACGAAAGGACGCCCTCCGATGAGCACCACCAGCACCTACACCGTCACCGGCATGACGTGCGGGCACTGCGTCCGCTCCGTCACCGAGGAGGTCTCCAAGATCGACGGCGTCACCAAGGTGGACGTCGACCTGGGCTCGGGGCGGGTGACGGTGGAGTCCGACGCCCCGGTCGACCCCGAGGCCTTCGCCGGCGCCGTGGACGAGGCCGGCTACGAGCTGGCGTCGTGACCGGCGGGGCCAGGCTGGCCGCCTACGCGCTGGTCCTCGCCGCCGTGCTGGGCGGGGGGGCGGCCCTGGGCGCCGCCGCCGGGCCCCTCGACGT
>JBOGHR010000504.1:0-4246 GCA_050744905.1 Acidimicrobiales bacterium | reverse complement strand
GGCGGCGACGGCCGCGCGGTCGCCGGCGTCGGGCCCCGCCGGCGGCCGCTCGGGGGCCACGCCGGTCAGATGCGCCCCTCCCGCAGGGCCGACTCGATCCAGGGGATGACCTCGTCGAGCATCTCGTCGAGGGTGGTGGTGGCCTCGAATCCGAGCACCTTGGCGGCCTTCTCGGTGGACGGCACCCGCTTCTGCACGTCGTAGAGGTACGGGTCCTCGGAGACCACCCGCAGGGGCACGCCCGGGCCCTTGACCTTGCGCCAGATGGCCTCGGCCAGCTCCAGGACGGTGGTGGAGGTGGACGTCGACAGGTTGAAGTCCTCGTTGCGGGCGTCGGGGTGCTCCATGGCCGTGGCGATGCCCCGGGCCAGGTCGCCCCCGTAGGTGTAGTGGCGCACCTGGGCGCCGTCGCCCAGGATGTGCAGCGTGTCCTGGCCCTTGAGGACCTTCTGCACCAGGTCGGGCACGACGTGGCTCATGGCCAGCTTCACGTTCCCGCTCAGCACCTCCACGTCGCCCAGGGCCCGCCCCTCGCCCACCCCCACGCAGTTGAAGGGCCGCACGATGGTGTAGGGCAGCCCGTACTGCTCGTGGGCGGCCCGGGCGAAGTACTCGACGGCCAGCTTCTGGAACCCGTACGACGACAGCGGCGGGGGGATCTCCCGCTCCTGGCCCTCGTACGACGGCCACGTGGTGGCCGACTCGTAGACCATGGAGGAGCTGAGGTAGGTGACCTTCCGAAGGGTCCCGTCCCGGTGGGCAGCGATGGCGGCGTCGCAGGTGGCGGCCATGATCCGCTCGTTGGTGGCGAGCAGGTCGTACGCGTAGGCGTGGAAGTAGGAGATGCCGCCGATCATGGCGGCCCCGGCGACCAGGTGGTCGCAGTCGGCCAGCAGCCCGGCCAGCAGCGCGGCGTCCCGGGCGTCGCCCTCCACCAGCGTGTAGGAGGGATGGTCGTCGAACGAGCGGGCCACCCGGCCGTACTTGGAGAAGTTGTCCAGCCCCACCACCGCATGGCCCCGCGCCAGCAGCTCCTCCACCACGTAACCGCCGATGAACCCCGCCGAACCGGTCACCAGGACCTTGCTCACGACGCCTCTCCCTTCCCGAGCTCCTCGACGCTGAGCTTGGGACCGTAGGCGAAGCGGTACCAGCGCAGGTAGCTGGGCAGCCACTTGGCCAGCTTGAAGTTGGACACGCCGAAGCTGCGGTCCAGCCAGATGGTGGGCACCTCGGCCACCGGCAGGCGCAGCCGGCGGGCCTTGGCCACCAGCTCCAGGCCGACCTCGAAGCCGGCGTCGGAGTCGATCCCCACCGAGCGGACGAAGGCCCGGTCGTAGGCCTTGAACGAGTTGGTGGCGTCGCGGGTGCCCACCCGGGCGAACCAGTGCAGCGACAGCCCGGCCAGGCGGGACAGGCTGCCCTTCATCACCGGCCCGCCGATCTGCTGGCCGCCCTTCATGTAGCGGGAGGCGGCGGCCACGACCACCCCCCGCTCCACCAGGCGGGCCAGCTGGTCGATCTGCTGGGGGTCGTCGCAGCCGTCGGCCATGGTGACCAACACCACGCCGGCCCGGGCGTGGTCGAACCCCCACCGGATGGCGCGCGCCGGGCCCCGGCCGTACTGGTTGAGCGACGGGACGACCCGCCGGTCGGACTCGGCGTACTTCTCGACGTAGGGCGCGGTGGTGTCGTCGGGCGAGTCGTAGACGACCAGCACCTCGCACGGCAGGGTGACGGCCTCCAGGATGCGGTCCAGGCAGGCGACGATGGCGTCGCCCTCGTCGTAGGCGGTGACGACCACCGACACCCGGGGCGGGGCGGGGGCCGTCACACCCGCACGCCCCGGCCCAGCACGTTCCACACGTCCACCACCGGCTGGCGGGGATCGAGCCCCCGGTAGGCGGCGTGGGGGGTGCCGACCACCAGCAGGTCGGCCCGCTCCAGGACCTCCTCCAGCGCCACCAGGCCCGGGTCCACCGTCACGTGGGGGTCGGTGCAGAGCACCTCGGCCGCCTTGAACCGCAGGATGCGCTTGAGCTTGTAGCTGAGGCTCGACCGGACGTCGTCGGACTCCGCCTTGAACGCCATGCCCAGGATCCCCACGGTGGCCGACGACAGGTCGAAGCGCTTCTCCAGGCGGGCCACCAGGTAGAGGGGCAGCCCCTCGTTGACGGCCATGCCGGCGTGGCCCAGCACGAAGTTGTTGTTGTTGAAGGCGGCCAGCTGCATGGTGTCCTTGAACAGGCACGGGCCCGCCGCGAGCCCGGCACCCGGCAGGTCGGCGGCCCGGGGGTAGTCATAGGCCAGCGCCGCCCGCAGCCGCTCGAAGTCGACGCCGTAGTCGTTGGCGATCATGAACAGCTGGTTGGCGATGGCGAAGCGCAGGTAGCGCCAGGTGTTGGTGAACAGCTTGGCCAGCTCCGCCTCGTCGGTCTCGAGGTGCACCACCTGCCCGGTCAGGTTGCGGAACAGCTTCTCGGCCCGGTCGGCGGCCTGGGGGGTGTGCCCCGACACGATCTGGGGCAGCTCGTACAGCTCGGTCATGGCCTTGCCCTCGGCGATCCGCTCCGGGCAGAACGCCACGTCGACCGACAGGCCCAGCCGCTCGACGACCTGGGCGACGAGCCGGGTGACGCCCGGGTACAGGGTGCTGCGCAGCACGATCAGCTGCCCGTCACGGAGGTGGGCGCCCAGCTCCTCCACCGCCCCGGGCACGGCCAGCGGGTCGGGGTTGAGGTGCTCGTCCACCGGCGTGCCGACGACCACGACCACGCACTCGGACGTGCTCACCACCGCCGGGTCCGATCCCGCCTCCAGCCCCCGCCCCGCCACCCGGGCGAGGACGGGGGGACCGCCGGGCTCGTCGAACGGCATCCGCCCGGCGTTGACGGTGGCCACCGCCGCCTCGTCCACGTCGTAGAGGGCGACCGTGAGCCCCCGGTCGGCGAAGGCCAGGCCGAGGGGCAGACCCACGCGCCCGCACCCGCCCACGATCACCACGTCACGGCCGAACTCCACACCGCCTCCACGCCCGGGCCCCACGACCGTCGTGCCCCGTGCCCCCACATCCTGCCGCGTCGGGGCGGTCGCCGGCGCCATCGGGCCCCGCTCACCACGTCTCGTCGACGCCCGCCCACCGCCGGCCGGGCGACCAGCGTAGCCGGGAGCCTGGTGGCCAGCGCCCGGTGCAGGCCGGGCTTCGGTATTCGCCCGTCGCTCTGACTTCGCGCGCGCGGGCGGCAGCGGCTCCAGCGACGCCTCCGGCCGCCTCTACGGCGCCACGGCTCCCGGTTCCTGGGTCGGCGGCGCGCGACGGCTCTAGAGTGCCCCGCCGTGAAGCCGTGCCTCTCGGTCGTGATGCCCTGCTACAACGAGGAGCGGACGCTCTCCGAGATGATCGACCGGGTGCTGCGTTCGCCGTACACCCGGGAGCTCCTCGTGGTCGACGACGGGTCCACCGACGCGACGTTCGAGATCGCCGGAGCCGTCGACGACCCCCGGGTGCGGGTGCTCAGGCAGCCGCGCAACATGGGCAAGGGCGCGGCACTCCGGCGCGGGTTCGCCGAGGCGACGTCGGACTTCGTCATCGTCCAGGACGCCGACCTCGAGTACGACCCGACCGACTACAGCCTCGTGCTCGCTCCACTCCTGCACGGCTTGGCCGACGTCGTGTTCGGGTCCCGGTTCCACAACTCGCGGCCGCACCGCGTCCTGTACTACTGGCACTCGGTGGGCAACCGCATCCTGACGACGACCTCGAACATGTTCACCAACCTGAACCTCACCGACATGGAGACCTGCTACAAGGCGTTCCGCCGGGATGTCCTGCAGAGCTTCGTCATCGAGGAGGACCGCTTCGGGTTCGAGCCCGAGGTGACCGCCAAGGTGGCCCGGCGGGGGTGGCGCATCTACGAGGTCGGCGTGTCCTACCACGGCCGTACGTACGCCGAGGGCAAGAAGGTCAACTGGAAGGACGGCGTGCGGGCCATGTGGTGCATCGCCCGGTACTCCGCGCTCGGCGACGTGCTTGCCCGGCGGCGCCGCGCCACCGCCGGCCCAGGTTCAGGGGAGGACCGTGCCGGCCCTGCGAGCGACGACCGACCGCCACTCGATCGCCGGACTGAACCGGCCTGAACCGGGGCCGCGCCGCACGCCCGCCGCGACGGCGGCTCGAGCTGGCGCACTCACGGCACAGGGCCCCTCGTCACCACGTCTCGTCCACGCCCGCCCAACGCCCCCAGAC
>JBOGHR010000503.1:0-2657 GCA_050744905.1 Acidimicrobiales bacterium | reverse complement strand
CGCCCACACCAGCCCGAGCGCCGCCCCGAGGCCGGCGCCGACCACCGGGAACCAGCGGAGGGCGGCGGGCGACGGCGCCGCCGGCCCGCCGACCACGGTGAGGAACCCGAGGGCCGACCGGGCGCCGGCGCCGGCGGCCGGGGACCTCACGCCCGCTCCAGCGGCAGCACCCGGCCGGCCACGACCAGCACCACCCGGTCCGCCAGGTCGGCCACCCGCCGGTTGAGCGTCCCCAGGGCGTCCCGGAAGCGCCGGCCGGCCTCGGTGGACGGGTGGACGCCGAGGCCGACCTCGTCGCTCACCACCACCGTGTCCCCGCTGCGCCCGGCCAGGGCGGCGCACAGCGCGTCGGCGTCGACGGCCAGGTCCGCGGCGCCGGCCAGCCACGTGCCCAGGGCGTCGACCAGCACCGTCCCCTCGGCCCGCGCCAGCGCAGCGGGCAGGTCGGCCCCGCTCTCCACCGTCGTCCAACCGGCCGGCCGGCGGCGGCGGTGCTCCTCGATGCGGGCCGCCATGTCGGCGTCGACGGCCGTGCCGGTGGCCACGTAGGTGACGGCCCCGCCCGCCGCCGCCGCCATCCGCTCGGCCACGTCGGACTTCCCGGAGCGGGCCCCGCCGAGCACGAGGGTGATCACGGCCGGAACCCGTCGGCCACCGCCGTGTAGACGGCCCGGGCGGCGCGCGCCCCCCAAAGCGACCGGGGGCCGCCGAAGTCGTGGGCCCGCCCCTCGTCGGGGCACACCACGCACACGGCGTCGGTGGCCGTGCCCGTGGCGTGCAGGCCGGCGTCGCGCAGGGCCTGGACCTTCGCCTCGGTGGCGGTGGCCACCAGGTTGACCAGGGCGGCGTCGGCCATCCGCTCGGGGAGGGCCACCACCAGGTTGACGGTGCCTACCAGCGACGGCCGGTGGGCCTCGTCGGGGGCGGCGGCCAGCACCGGGTGCCCGAGGCCGACCGTGGCGGTGGCCTCCACCCCCCCGTCCCGCCCCGTGGTGCGGGCCGACACGTCGGCGGCCGTCAGCAGCCCGACGCCCCGGCCCGGGAGGCCGAGCGACACCCCCAGCTTGGCCAGGTGGGCGCCGGGGTCGCGCCGGGCGTAGCCGGCGGGCACCTGGGCGTTGACGATCCAGCGGCGCGGGCCGAGCCCGCCCCCGTGCGGGGCGCTGGAGACGGCCCGCACGGCAGGGTCGAAGCGCCACACCAGCACGCCCAGGCTTCGCCCGTTCTCCCGGCGCAGCCGGATCTGCAGGTCCATTGGGTTGTCCGTCCTCGCGTCGACCGAGAGCCTCGGGCAGGCAGGTCTCCTGGCTCCCGGATCGGCACCTCCCCCGGCCTTCCCGCCCTCTCGGGCCGTGGCCATGCGTGGGTTCGGCTCCCCGGTCACAGTTGCGGGACAGCCCCGGACTCGCACCGGGTTCCCTGCGCTGCGCCGCTGACTGTACCGGCCGGTAGCGTTCGGCGCATGGGGCCTCGCGCCGGGTCGGTCGTGCTGCTGAACACCGGGCACGGCAAGGGCAAGTCGTCGGCCGCCTTCGGGGTGATGGCCCGAGGGTGGGCCCGGGGCTGGAACGTGGCCGTGGTGCAGTTCATCAAGGGCGGCAAGTGGAGGACGGGCGAGCGCAAGCTGGCCGACACCCTGGGCATCGAGTGGCACGTCCTCGGCGACGGGTTCACCTGGGAGTCGACCGACCTCGACGAGACGGCAGCCAAGGGCCGCCACGCCTGGGAGGTGGCCAGGGCCAAGCTGGCGTCGGGCGCGCACCGGCTGCTCATCCTCGACGAGGTCACCTACGCCGTGAAGTACGGGTGGGTGGCGGCCGGCGAGGTGGCCGGAGCCGTGCGGGACCGGTCGCCGCGGACCAACGTGGTGATGACGGGCCGGGACGCCGCCCCCGAGCTCGTCGACGTGGCCGACACCGTCACCGAGATGCGCAAGGTGAAGCACGCCTTCGACTCGGGCATCAAGGCCATCAAGGGCATCGAGTACTGACCCCGTGAAGGGCCGGGTGAGCCGGTGACCGCGGTGCTGCCGCCCCGGCTGGTGGTGGCCGGCACGTCGTCGGGCGTGGGCAAGACCACGGTGGCCACCGGCTTGATGGCCGCCTTCCGGCGCCGCGGCGTGCGCGTCGCCGGAGCCAAGGTGGGGCCCGACTTCATCGACCCCGGCTACCACGCCCTGGCCACCGGCCGGCCCGGCCGCAACCTCGACGCCTGGATCTGCGGCGCCTCCGCCGTCCCTCCCCTGGCGGGGCGGGCGGGACGGGGCGCCGACCTGCTCGTCGTCGAGGGCGTCATGGGCCTCTTCGACGGCGCCGCCGACGACGGGGCCACGGCCAGCACGGCCCACGTGGCGCGCCTGCTCGACGCTCCCGTGGTGCTGGTCGTCGACGCCTCCTCGATGAGCGGGTCGGTGGCCGCCCTCGTCCACGGCTTCGCCACCTTCGACCCCCGCCTGCGCCTGGCCGGCGTGGTGCTCAACCGGGTGGGCGGCGACGGCCACGAGGTGATGCTGCGGGAGGCGCTCGCCCCCCTCGGCGCGCCCGTGCTCGGCGTGCTGCGGCGCGACCCCGCCTGGGCGTGGCGTGACCGCCACCTGGGGCTGGTGCCGGTGGCCGAGCACCCCGGCGACGTGGCCCGCTCCCTCGACGCCCTGGCCG
>JBOGHR010000502.1:0-3580 GCA_050744905.1 Acidimicrobiales bacterium | reverse complement strand
GGCGAGGCCCCGGCGCCGGCGCTGGCGGGCACGGTCGCCCCCCGGTTCTCCCTGGAGGAGGTGCGCTCGCCGGCCACCCGGGTCGAGCTGCCGGCGGGCACCCCCGTCGTGGTCAACTTCTTCGCCTCGTGGTGCGCGCCGTGCCGCGACGAGCTGCCCCTGCTGGAGGCGGCGTCGCGACAGGCGGCGGGCGCCGTGGCCTTCGTGGGCGTCGACGTGAACGACTCCCGCTCGAGGGCCGCCGCCCTGCTCGCCGCCGCCGGCGTCACCTTCCCGGCCGGCTATGACCCCGACCGGGCGGTGGCGACCGACTACCGGCTGCGGGGCATGCCCACCACCGTGTTCGTCGACGCCTCCGGGCGGGTGGCGGACGTGGCCCACGGCCGGTTGTCGGCCGCCGATCTCGACCGTCGTCTGGCCCGCCTGACGGGCCGTTCCGGAGTTGGCACATCGTGAGCAGATGCGAAAGGGTGGCAGCGTGATGCGGCGGGGCGTGCCGGCGGGGAGGCGGCGGCGCCCGGCCCTGGCCGCCGCCGGGCTCGCCCTGGTCCTCGGGGCGTGCGGCAACGACGAGCTGCCCCAGAACGCCCTCGACCCCGAGGGCCCCTACGCCCGCCAGGTCCACGACCTGGCCAAGCCGGTGTTCATCATCGCCGGCTTCGTCTTCGTCCTCGTCCAGGCCCTCGTCGTCTACTCGGCCATCAGGTTCCGCCGCCGCTCGGAGGACGAGGCGCCCGTGCAGGTCCACGGCAACGTGCGCATGGAGCTGACCTGGACGGTCATCCCCGCCGCCGTGCTCGCCGTCGTCGGCGTCCTCACCGTGGGCACCATCGCCGACCTCGACCGGGTGCCGGAGGGCGAGGACGTGGTCAACGTCACCGTCACCGGCCACCAGTGGTGGTGGGAGTACGAGTACCCCGACCTCGACGTGGTGACCGCCAACGAGATGCACATCCCGGTGGGCGTGCCCGTCGCCGTGGAGCTGGAGTCGGCCGACGTGATCCACAGCTTCTGGCCGCCGAAGCTGGCCGGCAAGCTCGACGCCATCCCCAACCGCACCAACCGGCTGACGCTCCAGGCCGACGAGGCAGGCACCTACTACGGGCAGTGCGCCGAGTTCTGCGGCATCGCCCACGGCGACATGCGCCTGCGGGTGGTGGCCCACGAGCCGGGCGACTTCGAGGCGTGGGTGGCGGCGAACGCCGCCGAGGCGGAGCTGCCCAGCCCGGAGACCGACCCCGAGGCGGCGGCCGGCGCCGCCCTGTTCCGGGCCAAGGGCTGCGCCAGCTGCCACACCGTGAAGGGCTACTCGGCCGGGGAGCTGGGGCCCGACCTCACGCACCTCCAGCAGCGGGAGACGTTCGCGGGGGCCATCTTCGACCTCAACCCGGCCAACCTGCGGGCCTGGCTGCGGGACCCGCCGGCCGAGAAGCCGGGGGCGCTCATGCCCAACCTCGACCTCACGGAAGAGGAGATCACCGGCCTCATCGCCTACCTGGAGACGCTCGAGTGACCGCCCAGAACCCCGGAGTGACGCCATGACCACGGTCCTGGAGCCCGCCGCCGTCCCCGAGGCCGGCGCCCGGCCCGACACCACCCTCCTGCGCCGGCCCACCGACGCCAAGGGCATCTGGTCGTGGATGACCACGGTGGACCACAAGCGCATCGGGATCCTCTACGGCGTCACCGCCTTCGTCTTCTTCATCCTGGGCGGCGTCGAGGCGCTGCTCATGCGCCTCCAGCTGGCCCGGCCCAACGGTACGGTGCTGTCCGCCGATGCCTACAACCAGCTGTTCACCATGCACGGCACGACCATGGTGTTCCTGGTCGTCATGCCCATGTCGGCGGCCTTCTTCAACTACCTGGCGCCCCTCCAGATCGGCGCCCGGGACGTCGCCTTCCCCCGCCTGAACGCCTTCAGCTACTGGGCGTTCCTCTTCGGGGGCATCTTCCTGTACTCCAGCTTCTTCCTGGGGGGCGCCCCCAACGGCGGCTGGTTCGGCTACGCCCCCAACACCAGCATCACGTACTCCCCGGGCCACAACATCGACTTCTGGGTGTTCGGCCTGCAGATCCTGGGCATCGCGTCGACCGTCGGCGCCGTGAACCTCATCGTCACCATCCTCAACATGCGGGCCCCCGGCATGACCCTCATGCGCATGCCCGTCTTCACGTGGATGACGCTGGTGTCGTCGTTCCTGATCCTGTTCGCCATGCCCGTCATCACCGTGGCCCTGTTCCTGCTGATGTTCGACCGCAACTTCGGGGCCAACTTCTTCAACCCGGCGGCCGGGGGTGACCCGCTCCTCTGGCAGCACCTCTTCTGGCTGTTCGGCCACCCCGAGGTGTACATCCTCATCCTGCCCGCCATGGGCATGGTGTCGGAGATCCTGCCCGTCTTCGCCCGCAAGCCGCTGTTCGGCTATCCGGTCATCGTGTTCTCGGGCATCGCCATCGGCTTCATGGGCTGGGGCGTGTGGGTGCACCACATGTTCGCCGTGGGCCTGGGGCCGGTGGCCGTGTCGGCCTTCTCGATCTCCACCATGTTCATCGCCGTGCCGACCGGCGTGAAGATCTTCAACTGGCTGGGCACGGTGTGGAAGGGCTCGATCAAGTTCTCCACCCCCATGCTCTTCGCCATGGGCTTCGTCGCCATGTTCACGATCGGCGGGCTGTCCGGCGTCACCCACTCGGTGTCTCCCCACGACCGCCAGCAGACCGACACCTACTACGTGGTCGCCCACTTCCACTACGTGCTCTTCGGCGGCGCCCTGTTCGGGATCATGGGCGGCCTCTACTACTGGTGGCCCAAGGTCTTCGGCTACCTGCTGGACGAGAAGCTCGGCAAGCTCAACTTCTGGACCTGGTTCGTGGGGTTCAACCTGACCTTCGCGCCCATGCACTGGCTCGGCCTCCAGGGCATGCCCCGGCGGATCTACACCTACGACGAGAGCCTGGGCCTCAACTTCCTCAACATGCTGGCCACCGTCGGGTCGTTCGTGATCGCGGCGTCGACGATGGTGTTCATCTACAACATCTGGTGGTCGGCCAGGCGCCGCACCGGCCTCAGCGCGCCCGACGACCCCTGGGACGCCCGGACCCTGGAGTGGGCCACGTCGTCGCCGCCGCCCGACTACAACTTCGCCGCCCAGCCCGTGGCCCACGGCGTCGACACCTTCTGGCACGAGAAGTACTCGGAGGACGACGCGGGGCGACCGGTCCGCCGCCAGCGCGCCGAGGCCGCCTCGACGGCGGTGGCGGTGGCCGACGGCGGCGGAGACGGCGACGACCGTGCCGCCGGCCCGGCCCCGGCCCCGACGGCGGCCGAGCTGGGCATCCACATGCCGTCGCCCAGCTACTACCCGATCGTGGCCGCCCTGGGCATCCCGATCATCTGCTACGGGATGCTCTACGGGCGGGACTCGGGCAGCAACCACGTGGTGGCGGTCATCGGGGCGCTCGTGCTCTTCGGGGCGGTCTACGGGTGGGCCATGGAGCCCTCGGCCGAGCCCCACGAGGAGCACGACGACCACGGCGCAGACCACCAGCCGGCGCTGGTCGGCGGCGGCCCGGCCGAGCT
>JBOGHR010000501.1:0-12259 GCA_050744905.1 Acidimicrobiales bacterium | reverse complement strand
GGCCGGCCCCGGCCCCGCCGCCCCCGCCCCGGCGGCCGCCCCGCGCCGGGTGGCGGTTCTCGGGACGGTGGTGGGCGCCGTCCCGCCCCGGCCCCCGCCGCTGACGCCGCCCCCGGGGTGCGAGCCCGGGCTGCCGGCAAGGTCCGTGGCCGCGCTCGCCGCCGCAGGCGGGCCTCTGCGGATGCGGGCACCGAGAAAGGGACAGGGCGGAGGCGGTGCGAGCTCCGCTCGCCCGTCGGAGCACGACCCAACTCGACCGAATGGAGTGAGCGTCGAAGATCTAGGCGAAGTCGGGCAGGGCGACCTCGACGTGGCCCAGGCCCCGCCCGGCGGGGCTGGCGCACGCCCGGGCCAGGGCGGCCTCGGCCCGGGTGAGGATCTCGCCCGCCTCCAGGCCGTGCGTGGGGTAGCTGGCCACGCCGGCGGCCATGCGCCGCACCCGGGAGACGTCGTGGGAGGCGGCCAGCTGGATGCGCTCGGCCGTCCACACCCCACCCTCCTCGCCGGTGTCGTCGAGCAGGATGCCGAAGCGGACGGGGCCCGTGCGGCACACGATGTCGGCCTCCCGCAGCGTCGAGCGGAGCAGGTCGGCGAAGCCGGCCACCGCCTCGGAGCGGGCCCGCCCGGCCTCGCACTCGTCGGCCAGCCCCACCTCGACGAGCAGGACCGTGACCGGCCACAGGTGGCGGCGGGCGGCGGCCACCCGGCCCTCGAGGGCGAGGGTGAAGAACGGCGTGTCGGGCAGGGCCGTCTCCGGGTCCAGCAGCTCCCGGGTCTGGCCGCGCGGCCCCCGGGGCAGGTCGAGGAGCCGGGCCAGCGCCTCGCTGCCGGCCGCGTCGCTCTCGGCGTCGACGAGGCGGCGGACCTGGTGGACGGCCCACGCGGCGGCCAGCAGCGCGCACGAGCCGGCCACCAGGGCCAGCTCGGGCACCGACAGCACCAGGGCGCCCACGCCCGACGCCAGCCCGGCCAGGCCGGCGGCGAGCCCGGGGAGCGCGCGACGGTCGACCATCGGCATCTGCATCGGCCAGAACGGGATGCTTCTCAAGGGCCAGACCCCCCACTCTCCGGGCCACCACGGTAGCCGTCCCGCCCCCGCCGCTCCGTGGGGGCCGCCGGGGCCGGCGGGAACTACGTTGTCCGGGTGACGACGCCCGGTCCCCTCGCCCTGGTCGGCGGCGGCGAATGGCGCGAAGGCTGCGCCTTCGACGCCTGGTTGCTGGAGGCGAGCGGCGGTCACGAGGTGGTCGTGCTGCCCACGGCGGCCGCCTACGAGCACCCGGAGCGGGCCGTCGAGACGGCCACCCGGTGGTTCGAGGGCCTGGGCGCCAAGGTGCGGGCCCTCCCCGTGCTGCGCCGCCCCGACGCCGAGGACGAGGCCAACGTGGCCGCCGTCCGGGAGGCCCGGTTCGTGTACCTGGGCGGGGGATCGCCGCTGCACCTGCGCTCGGTGCTGAAGAGCTCCGCCCTGTGGCACGCCCTGGTCACCACGTGGAACGAGGGCGCCGTGGTGGCCGGCTCGTCGGCCGGCGCCATGGTGCTCACCGACCCCATGGTCGACCCCCGGGGCGGCGCCTTCACCCTCGGCCTCGGCCTGGTGGCCCAGGTGGCCGTCGTGCCCCACGCCGACGCCTGGTCCCCCGAGAAGTGGCACCGCACCATCGGCCTGGCGCCGCCCGACCTCCCCGTCGTCGGCATCGACGATCGCACCGCCCTGGTCCTCCACCCCCACGAGGGCTGGACGGCCCACGGGGCGGGCGCCGTGCAGGTGTGGCTCAACGGCACCGGCGCCGGGCTGGACGTGCTGCCCGACTGACCCCCCCGGTCGTCCCCGGTACCGGTTCGGGGGCGGGGCTTAGTCCGCCTCGGTGACCGTCACCGAGGCGATGACGACCTTCTCCTTGGGCGTGCCGGCCCCCGGCGAGCCGACGGCGTCGATGGCCGCCACCACGTCGAGCCCCTTCACCACCGTGCCGAACAGCGAGTACTGGGGCGGCAGGGCCACCCCCGAGGGGCCGCTGATGACGAAGAACTGGCTGCCGTTGGTGTCGGGGCCGGCGTTGGCCATGGCCAGCGACCCGACCTCGTAGCGGCCCGGCTTGGGCAGCTCGTCGGCGAAGCGGTAGCCGGGGCCGCCCCGCCCCGTCCCGTCGGGGTCGCCGCCCTGGAGCACGAAGCCGGGGATGACCCGGTGGAAGTGGATGCCGTCGAAGTAGTGGTAGCGGGCCAGCACCACGAAGTTGTTCACCGTCTTCGGCGCGGCGACGGGGTCGAGGGCGATCACCATCGTCCCCTTGGTGGTGGCCATCTCGGCCGTGTAGCGCTTGGCCGGGTCGATGCACATGGGCGGCGGGCCGTCGAAGCGGCGCCTCTTGGGGCTGGAACCGTCGGCGGCAGGGCAGTCGGTGGGCACGGGCTCTAGCGCTCCTCGATCTCGATCTTCTCGATGGTGACCAGCTCGCTCGGGGCGCCGCCCAGGCAGCCCTGGTCGCCGGGCGCGCAGGGCTGGTACAGGGCGGCGATCGCCTTGGCCACGTCCAGCCCGCCGGTGATCCGGCCGAACGTCACGTAGGTGCCCTGGCTGTCGAGGGCCGAGGCCTTGGGGCCGGTGACCATGAAGTACTGGGCCGAGGCGCTGTCCGGGCCCTGGCTGCGGGCCATGACCACGTCGCCCTCGGCGTAGGTGAACCCGCTGCCCTCGTCCTCGATGTTGTAGCCGGGGCCGGGGTCGCCGATGGTCTGGGTCTTGGGCGATCCCGTCTGGAGGATGTCGATGCTGTCGTCGATGCGGGTGATGACGGTGCCGTCGTAGTAGTGGTAGCGGGAGAGCACGACGTGGTTGTTGGCGGTCCTCGGCGTCCTGGTGGTGTCGAGGGTGATCTCGATGTCGCCGTGGCTGGTGGTCAGCGTGGCCACGTAGGTCTTGGCCGGGTCGATGCACATGGGCGGCGGCTCGCTCGGGAACCGGTCGACGCGGGGCGAGCTGCCGTCGGGCGCCGGGCACTCCCACTCGTCGAGCTGGGCCCCGGCCGGGACCGGCTCCGCCTTGGGCGGCCCCTCCTCGCCGCCGTCCTCGCCGGCGGTGGTCGTGGTGGTGTCGTCGGCCGCCACCTCCTGGTCTTCGTCGCCGTCGCCGACGAAGAACACCGACACCACGAGGGCCACGACGACGGCCACGACCACGCTGGCGAGCAGGCGCTTGCGGCGCTGCTGGCGGGCCTGCTGGGCCCGCATGGCCTCCAGCCGGGCCTGGCGTCCCTGCTTCTTCCGCTGGCGCTTGTCGGTGGGCACCCGGGCAAGGTAGCGGACGGCCGCCCGCCGCTACGCTCGCCCGATGCCCCTGGTCGTGCAGAAGTTCGGCGGCACCTCCGTCGCCGACGCCGAGCGCATCCGCGCCGTGGCCGACCACGTCGCCCGCACGGTGCGGCGGGGCAGCCAGGTGGTGGTGGTGGTCAGCGCCATGGGCAGGGAGACCGACGAGCTCATCCACCTGGCCGACCAGGTCGCCGACGCCCGCCCGGGCCGGGAGATGGACATGCTCATCACCGCCGGCGAGCGCAAGAGCATGGCCCTGCTGTGCATGGCGCTGGTGGACCGGGGCTGCCCGGCGTCGTCGTTCACCGGGAGCCAGGCGGGGCTGGTCACCGACACCGTCCACACCCGGGCCAAGATCCTCGAGGTGCGCGGCGACCGCATCCGCGAGGCGCTGGCCGCCGGCCACGTGCCCGTGGTGGGCGGCGCCCAGGGGGTGTCCACCGCCCGGGACGTGACGTTCCTCGGGCGGGGCGGCTCCGACACCACGGCGGTGGCGCTGGCCGAGGCCCTGGCGGCCGACGCCTGCGAGCTGTACACCGACGTGTCCGGGGTGTTCTCGGCCGACCCCGGCGTGGTGCCCGCCGCCCGGCGCATCGGGGAGCTGGGCTACGACGAGATGCTGGAGATGTGCGCCGCCGGCTGCCCCAAGCCCGAGATGCGGTCGGTCGAGTACGCCCGCACCCACGGCGTGCGCCTCCACGTGCGGTCCAGCTTCACGTGGGAGCCGGGGACGTGGGTCGTGTCGGCCGAGGAGGTCGAGACCAGGAGGAAGGAGGCGGGGTCGATGGAGCAGGCGATCGTGTCGGCGGTGGTGCAGGACACCTCTGAGGCCAAGGTGACGGTCACCAACGTTCCCGACAAGCCGGGCATCGCCGCCAAGCTGTTCCGCTCGCTGGCCGACGAGCACGTCAACGTGGACATGATCGTGCAGAACGTGTCGCTGGACGGCACGACCGACATCTCCTTCACCGTGGAGAAGGCCGACCTGCCGGTCGGCCTGGAGGTGTGCCAGGCCCATGCCGACGAGATCGGCGCCGCCGACGTCATCGCCGACGCCGCCATCGCCACCGTCTCGCTCATCGGCGCCGGCATGAAGACCCACCCCGGCATCACCGCCACCATGTTCGAGACGCTGGCCGGCGAGGGCATCAACATCGAGATGATCTCCACGTCGCCCATCCGCATCAGCTGCGTGGTGCGGGCCGACGCGGTGGAGCGGGCGGTCCAGGCCCTCCACGCCGCCTTCGGCCTCGGGTAGACGCGACGTGCCCGGGCCACCCACTCCCGAGTAAATAGGTCACCGAAACGGTGACCTATTTACTCGGGTTCGGCTGGATGCGATGGGCGCCGGCCGTACACTGGCGCCCATGAGACTCGGAGTCGTCGGAGCCACCGGGATGGTCGGCGAGGTCATGCGGTCGATCCTCGCCGAGCGCTCGTTCCCCGCGGACGAGGTCCGCTTCTTCGCCTCGGCCCGCAGCGCCGGCTCCCGCCTGCCCTGGAGGGGCGGCGACGTCGAGGTGGAGGACGCCGCCACGGCGGACTACTCGCCGCTCGACCTGGTGCTCATGTCGGCCGGCGCCACCCTGTCGCGCGAGCTGGCGCCCCGCATCGCCGCCGCCGGCCCGGTCGTCGTCGACAACTCCTCGGCCTGGCGGCGGGACCCCGACGTGCCCCTGGTCGTGCCCGAGGTCAACGCCTCCGACCTCGACTCCATCCCCAAGGGCATCGTCGCCAACCCCAACTGCACGACCATGATCTGCATGCCGCCGCTCAAGGCGCTGCACGACGAGGCCGGCCTGACCCGGCTGGTGGCGTCCACCTACCAGTGCGTCTCCGGCGGCGGCCGGGCCGGCGTGGCCGAGCTGGACGACCAGGTGCGGGCGGTGGCGGACAAGGCGGCCGAGCTCACCTGGGACGGGGCTGCGGTGGAGTTCCCCCCGCCGTCCAAGTACATCGCGCCCATCGCCTTCAACGTCATCCCCTTCAACTTCAGGTACGAGGAGGACGACGAGACCGACGAGGAGCACAAGTTCCGCAACGAGAGCCGCAGGATCCTGGGCCTGCCCGGCCTGCGGGTGTCCGCCACCTGCGTGCGGGTGCCGGTGTTCACCGGCCACTCCGTCAGCCTCAACGCCGAGTTCGACCGGCCTCTCTCGCCCCAACGGGCCCGGGAGGTGCTGGCCCACGCGCCGGGCGTCGCCCTGGTGGACGTCCCGACGCCGCTGGTGGCGGCCGGCGCCGACGCCTGCTACGTGGGCCGCATCCGCCGCGACCCCGCCGTCGAGTCGGGGTTGGCGCTGTTCGTCTCCGGGGACAACCTGCGCAAGGGGGCGGCCCTCAACACCGTGCAGATCGCCGAGGCGCTGCTCGCCCGCATCTGAACGCCACCCACCCACCGGGAGGTCCATCCATTGGCAGGCGACGAGGCCAGGCGCGTGAAGGGGAAGATCGAGGAGGCGGTGGGCTGGGCCACCGGCGACCGCGAGGTCGAGGCCAGGGGCCGGGTCGAGGAAGCCACCGGCCGCCCCGCCGGCGACGACGAGGTCGAGCAGGCCGAGGAGGAGGTCCGGGAGGACCACGGCGACGTCTGACCCCGCCGCCCGGGACTCACCGCCACTACGGGCAGGCGCATGGGGTGGCGGCGCACCTGGGGCAGCCGGCGGCGTAGCGGCCCGCCGCCTCGTCCAGCGACAGCCCGAGCTGGTTGGCGAGCGACGCCAGCCAGGCCAGGACGTCGCCCAGCTCGTGGCGCTGGTCGTCGGCCGTCCCCTTGCGGACGGCCCGGGCCAGCTCGCCCAGCTCCTCGGCCAGCCACGCCACCGTCGAGGCCACCCCCCGGTCGCGGTCGCGCTCGCCGTACACGGCGTCCATGCGGGCCTGCAGCTCGGTGAGGTCCACCGGCCCATTGTGGTGTCGCCCGGCCCTCCCCGGGGAACACCGGGGGCATGGAACTCCTGCTCATCCTCCTGCTGGTGCTGTTGGTGGTCGGCCTGATCGGCGGCCCCCGCTACTACCGGGGGCGGCGCACCACCGTGGTGCGCGAGCGCGACGTCGTGTGACGCACCAGCGGACGGCCGGCCGGCCCCGACGGCGCCGCCGGCCGGCCCCGTCCGCACCCCCCTGGACCTTCGGCGTCATTCGTTCGCTTCGCTGACTCCATTCGGTGCAGCTCGGATCGCGCTCCGGCGGGTGAGCGGGGCTCGCGCCCAGGCGACAGGATGTGCGCCGTGGCCGCCCCCGACCAGACCGCCGCCGGCCACCGGGGCCTGCTCCACCAGCCGGCGCGGCTGGTCACGGCGTCGTTCGGCGCGGCGATCGCCGTCGGCACGCTGGTGCTCATGCTGCCGGTGTCCACCGCCGCCGACGGGGGCGCCGGGCTGCGCACCGCCCTGTTCACCGCCACCTCGGCGGTGACGGTCACCGGCCTGGTGGTGGCCGACACCGCCGCCCACTGGTCGGCGTTCGGCGAGGCCGTCGTCCTGGTGCTCGTCCAGCTCGGCGGCATCGGGATCATGACGCTGGCGTCGCTGGTCCTGCTGGGGCTGTCCCGGCGCCTGGGCCTGCGCCACCGCCTCGTCGCCCAGCTCGAGACCGGCATCCTCACCCTGGGCGAGGTGCGGTCGGTGGTGCGCCAGGTGGCGGTGGTATCGCTGGTGGCCGAGCTGGCCACGGCCGCCGTGCTGCTGGCCCGCTTCGCCACCGGCTACGACGAGCCGTTCGGGAGGGCGGCCTGGTGGGCCGTCTTCCACGCCGTGTCGGCGTTCAACAACGCCGGGTTCGCCCTGTTCCCCGACAGCCTGGAGCGCTTCGCCACCGACCCGGTGGTAAACCTGGCCGTCGTGGCCGCCATCGTGGTGGGAGGCTTGGGCATCCCCGTGATCGCCGAGCTGGTCACCGATCGGATGTCGTGGCGCAAGTGGTCGCTGCACACCCGCCTCACCGTCGTCACGACGGGCGCCCTGGTCGGCGCGGCCTGGGCGTTGGTGTGCCTGTTCGAGTGGACCAACCCGGCGTCGCTCGGGGGCCTCGCCACCGGCGACAAGCTCCTGGTCGGGCTGTTCCAGGGCGTGACGCCCCGCACCGCCGGCTTCAACACCGTCGACATCGGCGGCCTGCGGGAGACCACCTGGGCCGTGCTGTCGGTCCTCATGTTCATCGGCGCCGCCCCCGCCTCCACCGGCGGCGGCATCAAGGTGACCACCTTCGCCCTGCTCGGCTTCGTCATCCGCAGCGAGGTCCGGGGCGATCGCGACGTGTCGGTGTTCGGCCGCCGGGTGGGCGAGGCGGCCCAGCGCCAGGCCCTGGCCATCGCCCTCATCGGCGTCGGCGTCGTCGCCGTGTCGACGCTCGTCCTGCTGTCCCAGGGCGACTGGGGGCTCAGCGCCGTGCTCTTCGAGGTCACCAGCGCCTTCGGCACCGCCGGCCTGTCCACCGGGATCACCGCCGCCATCCCCGCCACCGGCCAGCTCCTGCTGGTCGTGCTCATGTTCGCCGGCCGGGTGGGCCCGCTCACCGTGGGCGCCGCGCTGGCGGTGCGGGCCCGGGACGCCCGGTTCCGCCATCCCGAGGAGCGTCCCCTCGTTGGCTGAGCGATCGTGGCTCCACCGCCGCGGGCGGCCCGACCCCCAGGCCGTGGTGGTCATCGGGCTGGGCCGGTTCGGCACGGCGCTGGCGGAGACGCTGGCCGGCCTGGGCCACGACGTCCTCGGCGTGGACGAGAGCCCGTCGCGGGTGGCCGCCCTGCGGGACACGCTGAGCCACGTGGTCGAGGCCGACAGCACCGACCCGGTCGCCCTGGCCCAGATGGGCGTGGCCGACTTCGACCGGGCCGTCGTC
Source organism: Acidimicrobiales bacterium (assembly GCA_050744905.1). Classification (GTDB taxonomy): domain Bacteria; phylum Actinomycetota; class Acidimicrobiia; order Acidimicrobiales; genus DATLFN01. The sequence continues at coordinate 4,105 of JBOGHR010000501.1, read as the reverse complement.
GCCATCGGGGGCGAGGTGGAGGCGTCCATCCTCACCACCGCGGCGCTGGTCGACCTCGGCATCAAGGACATCTGGGCCAAGGCCATGACCGCCGCCCACGCCCGGATCCTCGACCGCGTCGGCGCCCATCACGTCGTCTTCCCCGAGGCCCAGATGGGCGAGCGCATCGCCCACCTGGTCGCCGGCCGGATGCTCGACTACCTGCCCATCGACGCCGGCTTCGCCCTGGTCGAGACGGTGGCGCCGCCCTCGCTGCTGGGACGGTCGCTCGGCGAGCTGGGGATCCGGTCCCGCCACCGCGTCACCGTGGTGTGCGTCAAGCCGGCCGGCGGCCAGTTCACCTACGCCACGCCCGACACCGTCCTCCACGAGGGCGACGTCGTCGTGGTGGCCGGGGAGACGTCGTCGGCCCGGGCCTTCGCCGCCCTGGAGTGACAGGCGCGGCGGCGCCCGGTCCTGGCAGTCGATAGCGTGGCTCCGACACGTCAGCCGAGCACTCGCCGGCGCATCCGCCGCAGCGCACGTCGCACCACCGGGCCCCGGCAGCGCACCGAGGGAGGCGTCCATGGTGGAGCGCGGATGGGACCTGTCCCGGCGGGAGTTCATGAAGGTGGCGGCGGCCATGGCCGCCCTGGCGGCGTGCGGGGGCAACGGCGACGAGGCGGCGCCCACGACGGCCCCGGCGGAGGGCACGCCCGGCGCCCCCACCGAGACGGCGTTCACCGAGCCCGCCTCGGCCCTCGGCGGCAGCCTGTCGATCCTGCTGTGGAGCCATTTCGTCCCCAGCCACGACGAGTGGTTCGACCCCTTCGCCAGGGACTGGGGCACCCGGGTCGGCGTGGACGTCACCGTGGACCACATCAACAACGCCGAGATCCCCGGACGGGTCGCCTCCGAGATCGCCGCCGGCCAGGGCCACGACCTCATCCAGTACATCGCCCCCCTGTCCCAGTTCGAGCCCAGCGTGGTCGACCTGAAGGACCTCAACGAGGAGGCCGAGCGCCGCTTCGGCGAGCAGGTGGAGATCTGCCGGAACACCAGCCTCAACCCGACCACCGGCGTCTACTACGCCTACAGCCCGGGCTGGGTCCCCGACCCCGGCGACTACCGCAAGAGCCTGTGGGAGCAGGTCGGCCTGCCCGACGGCCCTACCACCTGGGACGAGCTGCTGACCGGGGGGACGGAGATCAAGGATCGCCTCGGCGTGCAGATGGGCATCGGCATGTCCCAGGAGATCGACTCCAACATGGCCGGCCGGGCGCTGATCTGGAGCTTCGGCGGGTCGGTGCAGGACGAGGAGGAGAACGTCGTCCTCAACTCCCCCGAGACCATCGAGGCCGTCGAGTTCATGCGCAGGCTGTTCCAGCAGACGATGACCGACGAGGTCTTCGCCTGGAACGCGGCGTCCAACAACCAGGGGCTCATCGCCGGCCAGCTGAGCTACATCCTCAACTCCATCTCGGCGTGGCGGACCGCCCAGGAGGCCAACCCCGACGTGGCCGACGACGTCTTCTTCGTGCCCGCCCTGGAGGGGCCGGGCGGCGCCCTCGCCGCCCAGCACGTCCTCTACAACTGGATCGTCCCCGGCCACGCCCGCAACCCGGAGGCGGCCCAGGAGTTCCTCCTCCACTACACCGAGAACATGGCCCAGGCCACCTACCACTCCAGGCTCTACGACTTCCCGGCCTACGTGGGCACGGTGCCCCAGCTCGACGGGTGGCTGTCCGACGACCCGTTCAGCACCACCCACAAGGACAAGCTCAGCTTCCTCACCATCGAGGAGACCCTGAAGTGGAGCACCAACATCGGACACCCGGGCCCGGCCAGCACCGCCATCGGCGAGGTGTTCGGCACCTTCGTGGTGCCCAACATGATGGCCAGGGCGGCCCGGGGCCAGCAGTCGGCCCGGGAGTCGGTGGAGCAGGCCGACCGCGAGGTGAGGCAGATCTTCGACAAGTGGCGGCGCCAGGGGCTCGTCGGCGGGACGAGGTGAGGTGGCGGGATCGCATGCGGGGGCGGGACCGGACGGCGGCGGCCGGGCCGAGCGGCGCCCGGGCCACGCCGTCGAGGCCCGGGGCCTGACCAAGCGGTTCGACGGCCAGGACCGGCCGGCGGTCGACGGCGTCGACCTCGCCGCCGGGCAGGGCGAGTACCTGGTCCTGCTGGGCCCGTCGGGATGCGGCAAGACGACGCTGCTGCGCCTGGTCGCCGGGTTGGAGCAGCCCACGTCGGGCGAGGTGGCCATCGGGGGCCGGGTGGTCAACGGCCTCCCGCCCCGGGCCCGGCGCATCGCCATGGTGTTCCAGAGCTACGCCCTCTACCCCCACAAGACCGTCGCCCAGAACATCGCCTTCCCGCTCAAGGCCGAGCGGCTGGGGAAGGAGGACCAGCAGCGCAAGGTGTCCTGGGCGGCCGCCCTGCTCGGCATCGAGCACCTGCTCGGCCGCCGCCCGCGCCACCTGTCGGGCGGGGAGCGCCAGCGGGTGGCGCTGGCTCGGGCCCTGGTGCGCGAGCCCGCCGTCCTGCTCCTCGACGAGCCGCTGTCGAACCTCGACGCCAAGCTGCGGGCCACGGCGCGCGACGACCTGCGGGCCTTCCACGACCGGGTGGGGACGACGACGATCTACGTGACCCACGACCAGGTCGAGGCCATGGCGATGGGCGACCGCATCGTGGTCATGCTCGACGGCCGCATCCGCCAGGTCGGCCCGCCCGTGCGGGTGTACGACCACCCGGCGGACACCTTCGTGGCCACCTTCCTCGGCTCCCCGCCCATGAACCTGGTCCCCCGCGGCGACGTGCTGGTCGGGTTCCGGCCCGAGAAGGCGCTGCCGGCCGCCGCCGCCGGGTCCGCCGGCGCCGACGCCGTCGTCGTGCGGCTCGCCGTCCGCCGCATCGAGCACCTGAGCGGGGACCGCCACCTGCACGGGATGCTCACCGGGCTGGGAGACCCCACGCCCGTCATCGTGCGCCTGCCCGCCACCGTCACCACGCCCGTCGAGCCGGGCACGGAGCACGACATGGTCGTCCGCTCCGCCGACCTGCGCTTCTTCGACGCCGCCACCGGCGCCGCCCGCCAGGCGGCGGCGGCCGGGGCCTGAGGTGGCGGGGGCGGCGGTGCCCGCACCGGCGCGGCCGGCGGGCGGGGCCGGGGGCGTGCGCCTGGCCGACCGGGACGGCTTCCTGGCCCGGGCCATGCTGCTCCCGGCCATCGTCTACGTCGTGGCCCTGGTGGGCGTCCCGTTCGTGGTCGCCATCGGCTACAGCCTGAGCGACGTCACCGCCGGCGACCCGTCGTTCGACTTCGTGGGCCTCGAGCAGTACCGGGCGGCGATCCGGGACCCGGTGTTCCGCACGGCGCTGGGCAACACCGTCTACTTCACCGCCGTCTCCATGGCCCTGATCATCGTCCTGGGCAAGGCGCTGGCCCTGGTGCTGGCCGCCGACTTCCGCGGCAAGTGGCTCGTCCGCCTCCTCGTCCTGCTGCCGTGGACCACCCCGGTGGCGCTGGGGGCGGTGAACTGGCTGTGGCTGCTGGACTCGCTGTTCAGCCCGATCGACTGGGTGCTGCGGGAGGTGGGCTGGCTGGAGCCGAACGGGCACATGCTCTACCTGGGCCGGCCCGGCCTGGCCATGGGGTCGGTCATCGCCGTCCACGTGTGGCGCCTGGTCCCGCTGGCGGCGGTGATCATGATGGCCGGGCTGAGCGCCATCCCCCAGGAGGTGAAGGACGCCGCCGCCGTCGACGGCGCCGGGTTCTGGCGCACCTACCGGGAGATCACCCTGCCCCTCACCCTCCCCGTGGTCGCCGTGGCCGGCCTGTTCGGGGCCATCGTGACCTTCACCGACCTGTCCGTCGTGCGGGTGCTGACCAACGGCGGGCCCGTCCACGCCACCGAAGTGCTGTCCAGCTGGGCCTACACCAAGGGCATCGGGGGAGGCGACCTGGCCCAGGGGGCGGCGGTCGCGCTGTTCCTGTTCCCGCTGCTGGCGGCCGCCGCCGTGGGGATCCTGGTGGCCGTGCGGCGGGCCGAGGTGTTCTGAGGTGGCGGCCGACGGCCCCCCGACCGCCGTGCCGGCGCCCGTGGCCCCGGGGGTCGCCGAG
>JBOGHR010000500.1:0-2850 GCA_050744905.1 Acidimicrobiales bacterium | reverse complement strand
GGCCACCACCGCCACCGGCGGCCAGGCGACCGAGCCGGTGCGCACCACCCGGGTGGCGCTGCTGGACGTGTTCACCGAGGGCGACCGGGTGGTGGCCAACGTGCGGGTCAACGACACGGTGTCGAAGGTGGGCGCCGGGGACCCGTTCGCCAACAACTTCAAGGTGGTGTCGCTCGACGAGGCCACCCGCTGCGGGCGGTTCCTCTACGGCGACGACCAGTTCCGCATGTGCCGGGGCGAGGAGCTGCTCAAGTAGCGGGGCCGGCGCCCGAGGCCCCGTAGAGTGGGCGGCGTGACCCCTCACGCCGCCCACCGCCGCGTTGGCTGAGCGGATCCTGCTGGTCGGGATGATGGGCGCCGGCAAGACCACCGTGGGCCGGGCCCTGGCCCGGCGGCTGGGCTGGCCCTACGTGGACAGCGACCTCCAGGTCGAGCGCCGCACGGGCCGCACCGTGCCGGAGGTCTTCGCCGAGCGAGGCGAGCCCGCGTTCCGGGCCGAGGAGAGGCGGGCCCTGGCCGAGGCGCTGGCCACCGGCGGCCCGGCGGTGGTCTCGGTGGCCGGCGGGGCGGTGCTCGATCCCGACAACCGCCGCCTGCTCCGCCAGGGCGGCAGCGTCGTGTGGCTCCGGGCCGACGTCGGCACCCTGGCCGCCCGGGTGGGCGCGGGGACGGGCCGCCCCCTGCTGGGCGACGACCCGGCCGCCGCCCTGGCCCGCCTCTACGAGGCCCGCCGCCCGCTGTACGCCGAGGTGGCCCACGCCGTCGTCGACGTGGACGCCATCAGCCCCGACGAGGCCGTCGAGCGCATCCTGGGCGCCCTGGAGGTGCCGGCGTGATCCGCGTCCCCGTGGCGCTGGGGGAGCGCTCCTACGAGGTCCTGGTCGGCCCCGGCGCCCGCCACGAGCTCGCCGCCGTGCTGCCCGGCGGCGTGCGGCGGGTGGCGATCGTCACCCAGGCGGCGGTCCCGGTGGTCGTCGACCCCGGCCGGCCGGCCGAGACGTTCACCGTGGGGCCGGGCGAGGAGGCCAAGTCGCTGGCCACCGTCGAGGACCTGTGCCGGGGCTTCGCCCGCTGGGGGCTCGCCCGGGGCGACGCCGTGGTGGCCGTGGGCGGCGGCGTGGTCACCGACGCCGCCGGCTTCGCCGCCGCCGTCTACCACCGGGGCGTGGCCGTGGTGCACGTGGCCACCACCCTGCTGGCCCAGGTCGACGCCGCCATCGGCGGCAAGACCGGGGTCAACCTGGCCGAGGGCAAGAACCTGGTGGGCGCCTTCTGGCAGCCGGCCGCCGTGCTGTGCGACACCGAGACGCTGGCGTCGCTGCCCGAGCGCGAGTACCGCAGCGGCTGCGGGGAGATGGCCAAGTACCACTTCCTCGGGCGGGAGGGCGAGGACCTGGAGGCCCTGCCCATCGACGAGCGGGTGGCCCGCTGCGTGGAGATCAAGGCGGCCTACGTGGCCGCCGACGAGCGGGAGTCGGCGGCCGCGGCCGCCGGGGGCCGGCCCCGGAGCTGCCTCAACTACGGCCACACCCTGGCCCACGCCCTGGAGACGGCCGGCCGCTACGACCTCCGCCACGGCGAGGCGGTGGCCATCGGCCTGCGCTTCGCGGCCCGACTGGCCGCCCGCCTGGGCCGCATCGGCGAGGACCGGGTGCGCCGCCACGACGAGGTGGTGGGCGCCTACGGCCTGTGCCGGCCCCTGCCGGCGGGCAGCGACCCGGCGGCGCTGATCGCCCTCATGGCCCGCGACAAGAAGTCGCTGGGGGCGCTGAGCTTCGTGCTCGACGGGCCCCGGGGCGTCGAGCCCGTCCACGACGTGGCGCCGGCCGACGTCGAGGCCGCCCTCAAGGAGCTGCTGGCGTGAAGAGGACCGGCTCGCGAGCGGGGCCGGCTCGCCGGGCCGATCGTGCTGCGGCCGGCGGTGGCGGGCGGTGACGGCCACCGTGCTGGTCCTCTCCGGGCCCAACCTGAACCTGCTGGGCCGGCGCCAGCCCGCCATCTACGGCGCCGGGTCCCTGGGCGACCACGTGGCCGCCGCCCGGAAGGCGGGCGAGGAGCGCGGCCTGGTCGTCGAGGACCTCCAGTCCAACTCCGAGGCGGAGATGGTCGACGCTATCCAGGCCGCCCGGGGCCGGTGCGCGGCGATCGTCATCAACCCCGGCGCCTTCACCCACTACGCGTGGGCCATCTCCGACGCCCTGGCCGCCTTCGACGGCATCGTGGTGGAGCTGCACGTCTCCAATCCCAACGCCCGGGAGCCGTGGCGGCACACGTCGGTGGTGGCGCCGGTGGCCGACGGGATGGTGGCGGGCTTCGGGGGGCTCGGCTACGAGCTGGCCGTGGTCGGCGTGGCCCGGATGCTGGAGGACCGGGCGCCGTGAGCGCGGCCACCGTCGACCTGTCGAGCCTGCCGCCCATGGACGTGGCCGGGCGCCTGCCCCGGCTGCGGGACCGCCTGGCCGAGGCGGGCTGCGACGCCCTCCTCGTCACCAACCTGGCCAACGTGCGCTACCTGACCGGCTTCAGCGGGTCGGCCGCCCTGCTGCTGGTGCTGCCCGACGAGGTGGTCCTGGCCACCGACGGCCGCTACCGGTCGCAGTCGGCCGAGCAGCTGGCGGCGTCCGGCGTCGAGGCCCGCATCGAGGTCGGCAACGCCGCCGGCCAGCAGGACGCGCTGTCGGCGGCGGCCGGAGGCGTGGGGCGCCTCGGCCTGGAGGCGGCCAGCGTCACCTGGGCCCGCCAGCGGGCCTTCGCCTCCGAGTGGTTCCCGGACGCGGGGCTGGTGGCCACCGATGGGATGGTGGAGGCCCTCCGGCGGGTGAAGGACGAGGGCGAGGTGGCCCGCATGGC
>JBOGHR010000499.1:0-3231 GCA_050744905.1 Acidimicrobiales bacterium | reverse complement strand
GCCGGGTCGGGGCAGCGCACCGGCGTCGCCTCCACCGCCTCGGCGGTGACGAGGCTCTCGTCCACCTTGGCGTCGATCTCGTGCACCGACTCCACCCAGGCCAGCACCTCGACGCCGGCCACGGCGCGCAGGAGCTTGCGGGCGATGGCGCCGGCGGCCACCCGGGCCGTCGTCTCCCGGGCGCTGGCCCGCCCGCCGCCCCGCCAGTCCCGCACCCCGTACTTGGCCTCGGTGGTGAAGTCGGCGTGGGACGGGCGGTACACGTCCTTCATGGCCTCGTAGGCGCCGCTCTGGGCGTCGGCGTTGCGGACCACCACGGCGATGGGGGTGCCCAGGGTGGCGCCGTCGAAGACTCCGGAGAGCAGCTCGGCCCGGTCCGCCTCCTGGCGCTGAGTGGTGAGCCGGCTCTGGCCTGGCCGGCGCCGGTCGAGGTCCACCTGGATCTCCTCGACGGCCAGGGGCAGGCGGGGCGGGCAGCCGTCGACCACCACGCCCACGGCGGCGCCGTGGGACTCCCCGAAGGTGGTGACGCGAAGCGCCCGGCCGAAGGTGCTGCCACCCATGGTCGAAGGGTAGGGGATCGGCCGCCGACCGGCGGCCCGGCTCAGGCCGGGGCGGCGGCCCGGCCGGGCTGGGCCTCGCCCGCCCGCGAGGCGCTCACGGGCACGTCGCCCGGCACCCGGGGGACCTCGATCTCGGCCGTCACCGTCCCGTGGTCCTCCTCCCAGCGGACCACGTTGAGGGTGGCGGCGTAGACGACGAGGCGACCGAAGAACAGCAGCCAGGCGAGGACGGCGAAGACCACGCCGATCGATCCGTACAGGGCCGAGGTGGAGCTGACGATCCGGGGCACGTAGATCCCGCCGAGGGTCTGGAGGAGCTGCATGCCGACCGCTCCCAGCACCGCCCCGGGGAGCAGCGCCTTCCACCCCACGTCGCGGTTGGTGAGGGCGCGGAAGGTCCACGTCCACAGCGCCACCCCGACGGCCAGGTTGGCGACGAACGCCACCGGCCACGCCGGCCCCGGCAGCTGGCGGAGCAGGAAGGTGAGCAGGAACGAGACGAGGAAGATCACGCTGGCGCCGGCCAGCCACACCAGGCCGTACAGCTTGTCCTTGAGGCCCCGCCCGGCCGCCTGCCACACCGAGTCGAAGGCGAACTGGAACGCGGCGACCAGGCCCAGCCCCGACCACAGCAGGCCGGCCAGGCCGACGACGGACGCCGCCCGCCCGCTCGACTCGGCCTGGTCGAACGCCCGGCGCAGCATGGTGGTGGTCGCCTCGTCGGAGATGCCCAGCTGGCGGATCACGGTCCCCGGCAGGTCGGTCGCGCTGCGCGACACCAGGCCGATGATGCCGACCACGGCGAGCAGCAGGGGGAACAGCGAGAGGAACGCGGTGAGGGTGACGGCCGCGCCCAGGTAGTTGCCGTGGACCTCGCCGAACCGCTTCTGCACGCGCAGTGCCGTTCCCAGCCACGGCCAGCGCCCGGCCAGTGGGCACAGCGCCCGCTCGATCATGGTGCGGCTGTACCCCGCCGGGGTTGCCGGAAATCGCTCTGACGTGGCCGGGCGCGGGCCAGCCTTCGCGGTACCGTCGCTCCGTGGACCTGGACGGCATCGATCCCACGAGGGCGCCGACCCACATCGGGTGCGTGATGGACGGCAACGGCCGTTGGGCGAGGAAGCGCGGTCTGCCCCGCACGGAGGGCCACGGCGCCGGCGAGGAGGCCCTCTTCGACGCCGTCGAGGGCGCCCTGGAGCTCGGCGTGCGGTGGCTCACCGTCTACGCCTTCTCCACCGAGAACTGGAAGCGCCCGCCCGACGAGGTGCGCTACCTCATGCGGTTCAACGAGTCCCTGCTCCTGCGCCGGCGGGACGAGCTCAACGAGCGGGGCGTGCGCATCCGCTTCGCCGGCCGGCGGGACTGGCGGGTGCCCCGCCGCCTCATCCGGCGCATGGACGAGGCCCTGGCCCTGACCGCCGCCAACCGCACGATGACCCTCACCATCGCCTTCAACTACGGCGGCCGGGCCGAGATCGTCGACGCCGTGCGGGCCCTGGTGGCCTCGGGGGTGCCGGCCGAACGGATCGACGAGCGGGCCATCCGGGCCCACCTCTACCTCCCCGACATGCCCGACCCCGACCTGGTGATCCGCACCTCGGGCGAGTTCCGTATCTCCAACTTCCTGCTCTGGGAGCTCGCCTACAGCGAGCTGGTGTTCACCGACGTGCTGTGGCCCGACTTCCGCCGGGAGAACCTGTTCGAGGCGGTGCGGGAGTTCCAGCGCCGCGACCGCCGCTTCGGCGGGCTGGACGTGTGACGTGGGGCTGTACCGGGACCAGGGCGTCGTGCTGCGCACCATCCGCCTGGGCGAGGCCGACCGCATCGTCACCCTCGTCACCCGGGGCCACGGCAAGGTCCGGGCCGTGGCCAAGGGCGTCCGCAAGACCAAGAGCCGCTTCGGCGCCCGCCTGGAGCCGCTGAGCCACGTCAGCCTCCTGCTCTACGAGGGGCGGGAGCTCGACATCGTGACCCAGGCGGAGAGCCTGGACCACTTCCGGGTCATCCGCGAGGACCTCGACCGGGTGGGCCGGGCGTCGTCGATGCTGGAGGCGGTCGACCAGGTCGCCCAGGAGCGGGAGGCGAGCCCCCGCCTCTACCAGCTCCTGGTCGGGGGCCTGCGGGCGCTCGCCGCGTCGGGCAACCCGCTGGTGGTCGCCGCCTTCTTCTGGAAGCTGCTGTCGCTGGAGGGAGCCCACCCGGTGCTCGACCGGTGCGCCGCCTGCGGGACGGAGGAGGGCGACGAGCTGGTCGCGTTCGACCTGGGCGAGGGCGGGGCGCTGTGCCGGCGCTGCCGGCGGGGTATGGCGGTGAGCCCCGAGGCGCTCGCCGTCCTCCGGCGCATCCTGGGCGGAGCGCTGGCCGAGGTCCTCAACGAGGCGCCCGGGCCGGTCCACGCCGAGCTGGAGCAGCTGGCCAACCACTCGTTGGAGCACCACCTCGAGCGGCGCCTGCGGTCCCTGCACGTCCTCGACCGCTGACCGCCGACCGCCACCGGGGGCCGCGGCTCGCGACCGGCGACGTATCACCGCCCGCCGCCCGGGGCTCTGCCGTACATGCTGGTCGTGTCGCACGAGGGCACCTACGAGCTGGAGCAGGACGAGGCCGGCGGCCCGGCGGTCGAGCGGTCGTGGCCGCCCCCCGCCGGCCCCGAGGCGCCGCCTCCCCC
>JBOGHR010000498.1:0-9465 GCA_050744905.1 Acidimicrobiales bacterium | reverse complement strand
GATCATGGGCGGCCATGTTCCCGGCTCTCGCCGGCCGGAAACGCCCGCCGGAGGGGCGGGCGGCGCCAGGTTTGCCGCCCCAGGGGATGGGGCACGGACCGCATCGCCGAGCGGTCGAGCGACCCGGGAAAGGAGGCGGCGTGTACATCGGTCTCGGGACCCTCATCCTCATCATCATCCTCATCCTGCTGCTCACCTAGGACGCCCGCCGCGGGGGCGGTGCCCGGGCCGGGGGGCGAACGGCGGCACAGCACGAGGTCAGGGGCCGTGGGATGCCGTCGGACGGCGCCCACCGGCCCTCAGCGGGTGGACCGCGCCTCGACGGGTTGGTACCGCGACCGGCTTCCCCCCCGTCCTGGCCTGGCTCGTCGGAGCGGGTCTGCTGGCCTGGTCGCCCTTGTGGTCGCCGCGCCAGAAGGCGCTGGGACTCCTCGTGTGGCCCGGCGGCTATGCAACCGTGGCTGCTCTCGCCGCCGGCGTCATCGTCGCCTTGCCATCGGCATTGGGCATGGCGGCCCTTGCCCTCTTGATACTCGCGCCGGTCGTCGTCGCCACGTACCTCTACCGAGCGGCGGGGAGACGCGCCTGACGCGACCGCTGACGCTCGGCGGCGCCCGACGCAGAGTCTCGTGATGATCATCGGGCTCCTCGTGATCGGAGCCGTTGCCGGCACGGGAGCCAAGGCCGGTGACTCGTCGGGCGGGTGCACGACAGCCGGCTCCGTCGGGTCCGTTGCCTCATCCGCCGCCTGAACCGGGGGTGGTGGCCGACGCCAAGGTAGACGCTGGCCGTTGACCGTCGTCGATCGCGATAGAGGTGATCTGTGGTAGATGCAACTGCCACCTATTGCCGCCCAGGTCACCCGCCGCTAGCGTGCCAGCCGAAAGGGAGAAGCGGTTGAAGCCGCGTCGTCTGTGGGGGAGTCGGTTCCATGAGGACATCTTGCGGTCGTGGTGGAGTGCGACGTCTCAGGTCGGTCAAGAGTCAACGGATCGTCGTCGGCGTTGTCGTGGCGCTGGTCTTGCCCGCTACGAGCTGGGCCAAGCCGGCGCAAGCCGGCCACGTCGGCTGCGGAGACACCGTCACCCAGGACACGACACTGGACAGCGACGTCGGGCCGTGCCCGGGCAACGGCATCATCGTCGGCGCGGACAACATCGCACTCGACCTCAACGGGTACACCGTTACCGGGGACCCCCACGCCCGCCAAGCCCCCGACAAGGCGGGGGTGCTGTTGCGCAACGTCAGCGGGGTGACGGTCCGCGACGGCACCGTCGAGCGGTTCGACGCCGGAGTGGCCATCATGGGAGGCGGCGGCAACACCGTCACCGGCGTCACCGCCCGGGAGAACCTGAACTACCGGGTGGTGACCGGCCGTGACGCCCGGCCCAATGACGTCGACCCCGACGAGGGGCCATTCTGCGACTTCGGCGACGGAATCACGGTGTTCAACTCGACGGACAACGTCATCGAACGGAACGTCCTCGTCGGCAACGGACCGTTCTCCGGCGTGTCACTCGTCTACAACTCCGACGGCAACGTGGTGGCCAGGAACGACATTCACGACAACGACCTCCTCAACCAGGCTCCCGCCGGGGAGCGAACGATCTGCGGCGGCCTTGGTACACCCCAGCAGCCCATGGAGGAGGGTCGCGTTTCGCAGGACGCCGGTGTTCGCATCGAAGGCCCAGGCGCCGACAGCAACTTGGTCGAGGCAAACAGGATTCAGAGAAGTGGCCTGTCGGGCGTCTTTATCAGCGGCTACCAGATGGGGGTCGGCTCGAACAACGGCGGCAACCTGATCCGCAGGAACCACATCTCCGAGACCGGCCTGAGGACCCACGACAGCGAGGGCGACGGCTCAGAGTCGTATCGGTCGTCGGGCATCACACTCCACCACGCTGGCACGAGCGTCGTCCATGTGTCCCACGGCAACATCATCGAGGAAAACAACTCCTCACGGAACTTCGGCGCCGGGATTGAGATCACCGGACCGACGCCCGGTAGCGGTCGGGTTGGTCACGCCGGCAACACCATCCGAGGCAACGTCGCGAACAACAACTTCCTCGATGGCATCCACCTGTCAGAAGGGACCGTCGACACCACGGTGAGCGCGAACCGCGCCCACGGCAACGGACGAGACAGCGAACGGGTGGCTGAGATCAGCGACGCCGACAGATACTCCAACTGGGCTGGGGTGGACGGGGGCGACTACAACCCCGACTGTGGCACCAACGTCTGGTCGGGCAACCGCTTCGGTACTGTGAACCAGTCTTGCGTCGCAGCGAACGGCACGGGTTGGGTCGGAGGACCTGGACGGTCCGGTAACTCACAAGGGCAGACCGGCGGTCCGCTGAGCCGCCGATCCGGAAACTAGCCGCGATCGTCCTTGGACCGGGCGGGCCACACTGCCGTGGGGTTATTCGGTGGTTGTTGTGTGGACGATTCCGAGGGATCGGAGAGGCGAGCCGCTCATTTGGGGCCAGTTGTGCGCCCGACCTCGGCGCCGCTGAAGCGCCCGCGAACGACGCCGTTGGTTAGGGACCGTCGCAGAACAACTTGGACGGCCGAAGGCCGAGGAGGAGGCGACCACAGGGGCGAACGGACCGCGGCCGTGCAAGTTGTTCTAAGGCGGGCCCTTACCGCGGAAACGTCGCACGCTGGAGTGCGGCAGCCGTTGTGCTCCGGCGTCCGATGCGCGACGCCGGGGCACGGTCTGGGCTCGACAGCCGCCCGACGGCGCCCCGCGCCTCCGTCGTCGCCCGAGCAGTCACACCACCCGCTTCGACGGGGTCGAGCTCAGCCCCGAGAAGATGCTCGGCGCGGCGACCGTTGTGGCCGAGGCGGCGCACCTGACGAACGGCGACCTCGTCGTCACCAACGGCACCGGCCGCGCCGAGGACGTCGCCGTGATGGTGTTCGGCCGGACCGGCCGGCAGCTGTCGGCCGAGCTCGGGCTCGCGGACATGGCGGTGGGCGGCGAGGTGACGGTGAGCGTCCCGATGTGCCCTGTGCCGCCCTGGTGCGGGACGGGCGGTTGTCGACGCCCTGGCGCTCCGCGACGCCGGTCCCCGGGACGAGGCGGGTCAGCGAGCTCATCAACCGCACCGATCGCCCGCGTGCGCGTCCGCCGGTTCGCCGCACTCCGTCTTGCCCTCGCCCAAAGGGAACCTGCCACCGTGACACCTCGCCGAGGCGGTGGACCAGCAACGAGAGGAAAACGAGCGGTGCCTCTCAATTCGCTCGCGTTGCGGCCGATGGAACCCCTCGTTCGCAAGTTGCATCTCCCAGCCGAAGGGGTTCACGTGTTGCTGTACTCGATCTCGAAGGGCGCCATCGCCGGTGTGGTCGCCGCCTCGCTCGCAACGAGCCGGCGGTGCGGCGTGGACGATCGCCAACGCCGTCGATGGCAAGGCCGACAAGACGGTCACCGCCGCCACGAAGGCGGCGGGCGGGTCCGGCCCGAAGGCGGGCGCTTCAGCCGGCACCGGAGCGGCCGGCGCAGCGGCCCATGGCCAAGGCGTCCGGGTCGGGATCAGCCGGCGCAGACGGCACGATCGGTGCGGGCGGCACCGGTGGAGGGGTTGCGGTGGGCGTCGGCGTGCCGAAGGTGTCGCTGCCGCCCGTGACGACGCCCGGCCTGGGGAGCGTGCCCGGTGTTACGGTGCCGCCGGTGCCCGCGGCTCCGTCTCTGCCCTCGGCGTCGGTGCCTTCGGTCCCCACGACGGTTCCTGGCGTTCCAAGTGTCACGGTCCCGACCCTGCCGGGCGCTGTGTCGCTGTTCCGAGAGGGCAGCTTCACCCTGATCGTTCCCGGTACCACGGCCGTGAGCAAGCAGCTGTGCCTCAAGGGGGAGGCGAACAAGTGCCAGACGGTCTCCGTCCCCGCACTCGAGAGCCAGGAGGTGACGGTCAGCTACTCGGGCAACGCCAGCGCCGCCGCGCCGAGCTACAGGGTAGAGCCGTGCTCCGGCGGCCTCGGCGCGACCGTCGCCGGCGTCACTCCCGGGACGACCGTCACCGTCGAGGCCCGAGGCGTCAAGGTGACCCGGACGCTTGGGGCGAGGGAGACCGCCCAGTCGGCCTCGCTCTGCGACGCGTAAGTAAGCGATCTCGTCGCTTCGCCCTCCGGCCCCGGTCGCCTGCGACCGGGGCCGAGGCGCGCAGAGCCTGAGCGGAGACGGCACGCGCGTCGCCTTCGCCACCTTCGCCACGAACCTGCACGGCACCGACGGCGACGCCACCAGCGACGTGTACGTCCGCGACCTCGCCGCCGGCACCACGACGCTGGTCACCCGGGCGACGGGGGCCTTCGGGGCCAAGTCGCTCGGTCCCACCTACTCGGCCGCCATCAGCGCCGACGGCCGGCGGGTGGCGTTCACCACCGCCGCCAACAACCTCGACCCCGCTGACCCTTACGGGTTCCGGGACGTGTACGTGCGCGACCTCGTCGCCGAGACGACCACCCTGGCCAGCCGGGCGACGGGGGCGACGGGGGCCAAGGGGAGCGATTACACGAACGGAGATCCGTCGCTGAGCGGCGACGGGCGCTACGTCTCGTTCGCGACCTACGCCCGCCTCGACCCGGCCGACCAGGACGACGCCATCGACTCCTACGTGCGCACCCTCGCACTGCCCCAGGTGACGGCAGTGGACCCGCCGACGATCCGCCGTGGCGTCACCCGGACGGTCACCGTGACGGGGAGCGACTTCACCGCCACACCCGAGGTGGCGTTCGGGCCCGGCGTGTCGGTCACCAAGGTGGTCCTGGTGTCGTCCGGCCGCCTGGACGTGACGGTGACGGTGGCCGCCGACGCCGCGCTCGGGCCCCGCAGCGTCACCGTGGTCAACCCGGCCGGGGATGCGACGGTGGGCCAGGGGTTCGCCGTGGCCGATCCGGGCTACTGGCTGGCCGCTCGCGACGGCGGCATCTTCGCCTTCGGCGCCCCGTTCTCGGGCTCGCCCGGAGGGGCGCCGCTCAACCAGCCCATCGTCGGCATGGCCGCCGATCCCGATGGCCTGGGCTACTGGCTGGTCGCCCGCGACGGCGGCGTGTTCGCGTTCGACGCCCGCTTCGCCGGCTCCCCTGGGGCCATCGCGCTCAACCGGCCCGTCGTCGGCATGGCCGCTGATCGGGACCGGACGGGCTACTGGCTCGTCGCGTCCGACGGCGGCATCTTCGCCTTCGATGCCGCCTTCCACGGTTCGGCCGGATCCGTCCGGCTCAACCAGCCGATCGTGGGAATGGCTCCTGCGTAGGAGCGGTCGTGATGGACGTTCGTGCCGATTGGGTGCCGGCGATCGGCCCCTCTCCGCCTGGTCGTCGGTCACCACCCTCCTGGCGAGCTCCCGGGGCTGTGCGTGGGCCGGGCCCGCGCACCTCCGGCGTCGCCCGGTACCTTGGCGACCTCGGGCTGGTTTCGCCGATGGCTCCGCCCAGGGCTCGGTGCGTCTCCCCGGGGGCGTAGGTCAGTGGTAGACCGACGGACTTTTAATCCGTGCGCCGGGAGTTCGATCCTCCCCGCCCCCACGCTTGTGACCAGCGGAGATGCGCGAACGGCATCCGGGCGTGTGGGAAGTCGTGGTGACCGACCGGCCGCAGTCCGAGCGGACGGGCCCACCGCCGCGACAGCTTCGTGACGGTGCACGCGGATCGTGGCGACGCCGAGCGGACTGTCGGTCTTACTTACTGGCGTCGAGGAGGCGCCCAGACCTCGGGTGACCTTCGGGTGCGCGAGCTTGTGGGCCGGCTCCTCGAGGAACGGGTGAGCGAGGGCGACCGTGGCGTGGAGCGAGATCCGAGCGTGCTGCGCGACCTCCTGGCTCCCGAGCTTGGAGACCTCCTGGCCGCTGAGCTATCGGCGGACGATGCCGAGCGGCCCTGAGCCGGACGAACCGCGCTCATGGCGCCGACCAGACCCGTCTGGTGCTCGAGTTGGTTCGCGATGCCTACCGGTGGGCGATCCAGCAGCACTGGTGCGAGCAAGAGCCCACCGACGGCCTCACCATCGGCTCCCTGATGTAGGAGGCGACGCAACCGTGGCGCGCTTGGTGATGGGCCGACCGGCCGACTCGGGCGTTGTTGATCCGACGACATCCGGTATGGCGCCGATGGGCACCCTGACTCCGGACGACCGGACTGCATCACGGAGCGCCGCGATCGGCTCAGACCTCGACGACCTCGAGCTGGGGATCGAGGAGGCGAAGATCGTCTGCGTCAGACGTCAGGACTCGTTGACCGGCGCGACGAGCGCAGATGACGACATGAGCATCGACCACGTCGGCTGTTCCGGAGGCCGACAGCAGCCGTCCGACGTTCGTGGCGTCCACTCGGTCGAGGGCGACGACATCTGCGTTTGGCTGGCGGACCAATCGGGCAAGCCGGACCTGGCGGTCGGGTCGGCGAATCGCCTGAGCCAATGCTCCTGCTGGCACGGTGACGCGAGCGCCAGCCTCGGTGGCGCGAGTCAGCAGCACGATGACGGACCGATCCTCTCGGTCGACAGTGAGCAAGCCCCCCGCGTCGAGGGTGATACCCGGCGTCATGCGGCCGAGCGCTTCGACTTCCTGCCTGTTCCGAGGATGCGATCCGCCCAAGATCGCTCGTCGTCTGTCAGGTCCCCGCCCGTCCGGCTCAAGGCCTCGGCGAGCAACGCCCCCCACCCGGCGACATCGTCGAGCGAGACCGATACGGCGTGCTGAACAAATCCGGACACGCTTGCGGTTTTGCCGGCTTTGACCATCCGCCGGATGCGCTCAAGGTCCTCCTCGTCGAGAGTCACGGTGACCTTCCTTGTCGCCATACCGATCACCATACCAGTCAGCGGCGACACTGGAACGCCGTTAGGCGGCTGCTGATCCACCGCCCAGAATGTCGTTATGTGGCGTCGTTCGGCTCCTCATCGCGGCCGCGGTCCACCGGACGCGTTCGGAGGCCGAAGAGAAACACGCCGACTGCCACAGCCGCGAGGGCCGCAGTGTCCAAGGCCCGCCAGCCCATCCGCACGTCGCAGCCTTCCCGCCCCCACCAGAGGTCCGGTCGGTACACCGCGCCGCAGGTGCTGTCACCGACGTCGATCCAGGTGGCACCGATCCAGCCAGCGGCGCCCACGAGAAGGAGGGCGAGTGTGCCGAAGGCGAGGCGACAGCCCCACCTCGCTCGGCGGCATCCACTCTGAGAAGTCTGCCAGCACCGCATCGTGCCCACCGAGCACCGCCGACGTGGCGACGCGCCGGTCGGTCGCTGAGTCCGTGCGAGACGTGCCGGCGCTCGGTGCGGCTGTTCGGTTCGGCGCCACCATCGTGCGCCCGGCCCGTTACATGTAACATGACCCTCGTGACCACGCCGCCAAGGAGATCGGACGTCAAGGGGCGGGTTCGGGACCACCGAGCACGGCTCCGGGCCCAGGGCCTGCGGCCGATCCAGATCTGGGTGCCCGACGTCCGGTCGCCGGAATTCACCGCGGAGGCACATCGGCAGTCGGCTGCGGTGGCCGCGAGCGAACGAGCAGCCGACGATCAGGCGTTCATCGACGCCGTCAGCTCCGACGAGTGAGGCGGACCGAGATCTGGACTGCTGCCGCGGGCAGCGGCTACGTCGGCAAGCCGAGACCGGTGGTCGTTCTGCAGGACGACCGCTTCGACGCTCTGGAGTCGGTAACCGTCTGCGCCTTCACCACGGACCCGACCGAAGCGCCACTGATCCGCCTCGTCGTCGACCCGGACGAGGGCAATGGCCTTCGGGAGCGCTGCAGCCTGATGGTCGACAAGGTCACGACGATCCCGCGCTCGAAGCTCGGTGACCGCATCGGTCGCCTGGCTGACGACGACATGGTTCGTCTGAACCGAGCCGTGCTGGTCTTCCTAGGGCTCGCCGGCTAACTAAGTCGCAGGCCCTTACCCGACCGCCTGCACCGCATCAGGCACGTGCAAGGACGACCGACCGGTCCAGGTGCCGTACCAGGCTCCAGGTCGCACCTTACACGAATCAGAGAATTCGTAACCTTCCGGTTTCGATGTGGCACACTTCCCCTGTACGGCCTGAACGGCCTCGGGGGACCGGGTGATGGCGATGACGCTCGACGACGTGCGCCGACTGCAGGGCCGCCATGTCGGGGTGGCGCTGGCGGACAACTCTCGCATCGACGACGCCGTTCTCTCCGGCGTGGTGGCAGACGAGAGCCTGTGGCTGCACTCGGACGGTACCGACTTCTTCGTCCCCTTGGGCGAGATCCTCGATGTGTGGGAGCTGCCTCCTCCGCCCGTGCGGCTCTGAAGTTCGTTCTCGGCACGCGTCCCTCGGATACAGGTTGTCGGGATCGCATCTCGGCCGTGGGACAACCCTCCCGACGCGCCGTTGGGTCCTCGCCCGGCATGATCGCCCGGCGTTCCTCGGTGCGGCCGATAGGTCGCCTATCCGCCGGCGTAGTCAGTCCAACAGGGCTCGGTCGCCCATGGCGACTCAAGGCCCGCGCTGTACCCTGAGGTGATGACCACCGACGCCGAGGCAGTCCTCCAAGAGGCGCTTGCGCTCGGTGACCAGGACCGCGCCGATGTCGCGGCTCGGCTCCTGGCCAGTTTGGAGCCGCCGGGCGATGAGGACGCCGCCTCGGTGCGAGCTGCCTGGGGACACGAGCTCGACCGACGCGCGCGACGGGCGTTGTCCGGAGAGGACGTCGGTGAGGACTGGGCGACCGTTCGACGGAGACTGGCTGACGAACTCGCCGGGTGAGCGCCCGGTTCGTTTCGCGCCAGAAGCGTCGGCCGAGCTCGAGGGCGCCTCGGCCAGGAGCAGGTCGTAGAGGTTGGAGAGGCCGGCGTCGTCGTACAGCGGGGCCAGCTGATCGCTGGGGAACAGGGCGTCGCCCGGGCCGAACGGGTCGTCGGGGCGGGGGAACACGTTGAAGTCGCCCCCCACCAGCACCCGCTTTTCGCCCGCTTCGGCCAGCGTCCGGGCGATGGCGGCGTCGTACGCGGCCTGCTCCCGGCGCTGGCCCACCCGCCGATCGGGGCCGCTGGAGAAGTGGTTGCTCACCGCCCACAGGTTGGTGAACGTGCTGGTGGCGATGCCGTCCCGCCAGATGCGGAAGCGCCCCACCTGCGGGGCCCGGGTGAACACGTTCGGGCCATCGGTGCCGGTGGAGCGGTCCACGTCGGTGGGCAGCACGGCGTTGAGGGCCTTGGGGTTGGAGACGTCGGCGTTGAAGCCGAGTGGCTCGCCCCGGTAGTCCACGCCCGGGTCTTCGCCGAGCATGGGGTCGCCGGCACCCGCGGGCAGCACCTGCACCTGGTCGGTGCGGTACAGGAACCCGGAGACGATGCCGCGGTCGTCGGCGCCGTCGCGGTCGAGAGCGGCGTCGTAGGCGGGCCCGCCGGCGGCGGCGACGGCCAGGGCCAGCTCCTGCAGCGTGTCCGGCCTGCCGTCGCCCGCCTCGGCCGCTCCGCAGGCGAGCACCAGGCCGGACAC
>JBOGHR010000497.1:0-2118 GCA_050744905.1 Acidimicrobiales bacterium | reverse complement strand
AGGGTTCCGGCGACGGTCCTCCCCGCTGGCTTCGTCATCTGGACGCGCGGTAGCGGCCCACCCGTTGATTCGTCGTTCTGAGGTGCGGCTCTGGTTCATCGAGGCCGGGATGCCGGACCGCTTTCATGGCGCTTCGGAAATGAGCGGGGCGTAGGCATCCGCGGCGCGTAGCAGGGGCTCTGCCAACTTGATGGTGTCGAAGCCGTCAAGGTCGGGAGAGCCCCTGTGGAAGTTGACCCTACGCGCATGTGCGAGCTGCTGGTCGGATTGCCAGAGGTGATCGTCGTCGGGGTCGTTGACGTCGGCGGTGAGCCGCTGCGGGTGCACGTCGAGATGCGCGACGGACGGCGGTACTGCGCCGGCTGCGGCACTCCCGCTCGGGTGAAGGAGCGGCCGGAGGTCGAGCTCGTCGATCTCCCGGCGTTCGGTCGACGGGCGCGGCTGGTGTGGCGCAAGCACCGCCTCGTGTGCATCCAGGCCGAGTGCCCGGTGGCGTCGTGGACCGTGGAGGACCCCGCCATCGCCTCGCCCCGCTTGGCGATGACCGACCGGGCGGGACGGTGGACGACCGCGCAGGTCGGGCGGTGGGCCGCACCGTGAACGAGGTGGCCGTCGAGCTGGGCTGCGACTGGCACACCGTCAACGACGCCGTCATCGCCTACGGCTCGGCGCTCGTCGACGACCCCGACCGCATCGGCCAGCCCACTGCCCTCGGCCTCGACGAGACGCTGTTCTGCCGCCGGGGGCCATGGCGCACGCAAAGCTGGTCTACGTCCATCGTCGATGTGGCGACTGGGCGCCTGCTCGACGTCGTCCCTGGTCGCAGCGCCGCCGAGCCGTGTCGATGGCTCGCTGCTCGAGGCGACGAGTGGCTGGAGAACATTGTCTGGGCCACTCTGGACCTGTCCGGCCCCTATCGCTCGGTGTTCGACACCGTGCTGCCCGACGCGACCCAGATCGCCGATCCGTTTCATCTGGTAAAGCTGGCCAACACGAAGCTCGACGAGTGCCGGCGGCGGGTGCAGAACGAGACGCTCGGCCATCGAGGCCACAAGCTCGACCCCCTCTATCGATCCCGCCGGCTGCTCACCCGGGCCGACGAGCGCCTCGACGACCGGGGCCGCAGCAAGCTCCTCGGGCTGCTCGACGCCGGCGATCCCCGCGGCGAAGTCCGCACGGCCTGGCACGCCAAGGAGGTTGTGCGCTCGATCTACGACCACCACGATCCCGACCTCGCCCTCGCCTTCGTCGAGCGCCTCGGCGCCGATCTGCAGGACCGGTCCTGTCCGGTCGAAGTGCGGTCTCTCGGTCGCACCCCTGATTCGCTGGAAGCACCAGATCGCCGCCTGGCACCGGGCTCACCTGAGTAACGGCCCGACCGAGGCCGCCAACAACCTGATCAAGCGGATCAAGCGTGTGGCGTTCGGCCTGACGCGATTCCGTAACCACCGCATTCGGGTGCTGCTCTACGCCGGCCGTCCCAACTGGGACCTCCTCGCCACCGTCACGCCCCGCTGAAATCCGAAGAGCCGTCAATCTCATAGTCAAGAAGGTCCTACGCGTCGCCCATGGGTTCCGGAATTTCGAGAACTTCCGCCTGAGAGTCCTTCTCCACTGTGGCGTGGAATGGGACACTCCTCCTGCCGCACGAATCAGAGGCCGCTCTCCCCGGTTGGTCGCGTAGAGCCGCTTAACTTTCCTGCGGGGTCGAGTCAGGGCTCGACAGGCCTTGGGGGTGATGCTCGCACGGTGGGCGATCAGCCGCTTGCTCAGAGCCGGGAAGTAGACGAGCCCTGTCTGAGAGTAGGCATACCGCGAGACCGAGGGAGTTGTAACGCGTCTTCGCGAAGAATCGGAGGTTGTCCCGGAACTTGTTGAAGTGAGGTGGCGGTCCCCCGCCTGAGACCTGCCAAGTGGTAGGTGTCGGGCGTTCCTGCCAGAACACCGAACAAGGAAGGGGACCACCACCGATGAGTAAGACCGTATCCACCCTGCGTCCCGTCGGCGACGATGCAGCCGGCGATCGACCGGAACTGTCGGCCGAGCTGCAGCTCGCCTTCACCGACGTAGCCGAGCTGGCCCGGGAGGGCCTGCTGGCCGTGAGCGTCGGTGTGGGCC
>JBOGHR010000496.1:0-19130 GCA_050744905.1 Acidimicrobiales bacterium | reverse complement strand
TGCGCAGCTACATCGAGACCGGTCGCAAGCACGGCCTCAACCCCTTCGACCTACTTGCTCAGCTGTTCAACGGCAGTCCATGGACGCTGCCAGCTCAAGCCGCTGCTGCGGCAGCCTGAATAGTTACAATGTCGGCACGGCGGAACATGTTGCCACCGCAGGGATGTCGAGTCTCCGAGACCTCACCAAGCCGAGACACTCGTGCGGTTGGCGGCTTCGGCCATTTTGCAGAGCCCCATAGCGTCAGCGGTAGTCATCCGAACAGCGGAGCGACTCCAGCTACATGCGTCGGCAGGCCCAAGGTGGCCATCGATGTGCCAGGCATCGCTCGGCGTTCGGGGGCGGTCACTAGCCGCGGCGCGTGACGCGGCTGACGCTGGGCCGTGGCGTGCGCCTTCGCTGCCTACGCCTGGGCCGGCGACACCGTGAACGTTGAAGCCGACGTCACGATGCCCCCAACGACCTCTTGCCCCAGCGAGCAACAAGTCCGAGGCCGTCGTACCTCGGCGCGAGACTGGACCGAATTAGCCACCGAAGGGCCGGCGGAGGTCTTACCGGCACGTGCGCATCCCGGGCGCTGGGAACCCGGGAGCGCACTGGGCGACTAGATCAGGAAGGACGACGGAACCCGATGAGCGCCAGCATTCTCACCTTGGCGGACAACCCGGCCGAGCTCGACTACCTGGGGTTCGAAGAGCTGGTTGCCCCGATCATCGAGGCGCTCGACTGCACCGACGAGCCGGTGACCGTGGGGGTCTACGGCAGCTGGGGGTCCGGGAAATCCACGGTGCTCGGCATGGCAGTGCGGACATTGAAGGACCGGGCCGACGTCATCGTCGTCACCATCAACCCGTGGGAGTTCGACGAGCGCAGCGACGTGAAGGGCGAGGTGATCGGTGCGGTTCTCGGCGGCCTAGCCAAGCGCTTCGGTGACGACGCCGACTTGAAGGCGAAGGTCGTCGGCCTGTTGAAGCGCGTGAGCTGGTCGCGTGCGACCTCGGCGCTCCTGAAGGGCGCGCTGACGATGCAGTGGGACATGGAGAAGCTCGTCGACGCCTTCACCCCGACGGAGGCGGAAGAGCCGAAGTCAATGGCCGGCTTCAAGGACGAGTTCGCTGGGCTGGTCGCAGCTCTTCCCGGGGTCACCCGAGTGGTGGTGGCCGTCGATGACCTCGACCGCTGCCTCCCGTCGGCCGTGATGAGCGCCCTCGAAACGATCAAGCTATTCCTCGCCGTCGACCGGATGGCGTTCATCCTGGCCGCGGACCATCAGATGGTCACTGACGCCGTTGCAGCGAGCCTCAGTGAGACGCACCGCAACACCGGGTTCGCGAACCTCTACCTCGACAAGATCGTCCAGATCCCCGTCCAGGTGCCGAGGCTCACCGAGCACGACGCCGAGGCATACGCCGGGATGCTCCTCGCCCAAATCGCCGGCGGGAACAAGGACGCGCTCACAGCGATGGCCGCCCACTCCTGCACCAGGCGCAACGACCGCAAGACCCCGCTGCTCGGCGACCTCGAACCGCCGTTGGAGGAGGCCAGTCGCCGACTCGCCGCCCAGATCGCGCGAGGCCTCGGAACCGACCAACGAGGGACGCCCCGGGCGGTGAAGCGGTTCCTCAACGGGCTCCACATCCGCCAACGGCTGGCGGCGACGCGCGGCGTCATATTGGACGTCGAGGTCGTCGCGAAGCTGTTCATGCTCGAACAGCGCTTTCCTCCGATGTTCCGCGCCCTGGCGGAGGCGCTCCCCGAACCCCGCGCCGGAACCCTCGCCGCGTGGGAGGAGTGGGCCAGCACCGTCGCTGACGAAGACCCGCCCGAGGGGATGGCTCCCGAGGCCCGTGCCTTGTTCGAGGACGATCCCGTCCTCTCGAAGGTCGACCTCGACGCCTACTTCACCTTCGCTTCGACGTTGCAGCGGATCACGACCCCCGCGGGCGCATCGGCGAGCATCGGCGACGTTGTCCGCTCTCTGCTCAGCGACACAAAGCCTGTCTCCGCTGCGGCGCTCGAGCGCGTGAAGGGGATGCCGCCGGAGGAGGCCGCCCAGGTCCTCGAGACCCTTGCCGTCGAGGCTCGACGCAACCCGGACCCCGAGGCGCCAATCCGCGAGCTCATCCGGGTCGCAGACTTGCCCGATCTCGACGCCACCACCGCCGTCGCCGTCATCCAGGAACTTCCCAACAGGGTGAAGCCCCAGCATGTCGCCGCGCTGCAGCAGGCCACGTCGCCTCACCTCACAGCCCTCGTGTCCTGGATCGCGTCCTCCGACGACGCGTCCGGCGCCGCACGCACTATCGCCAAGAAGCTGATGAAGGACACAGGCTGATGGGCACTTCGGGAGCGTTCGGCGGAAGCGACACGAAGAAGTGGAAGAAGGTTCGTCTCACCCTCGGTCAGGCGCTCGAGGGCGGCGCCCCGGGAGCAGGAGGCGACGACGCGCCAGGTGTCGAGAAGGTCATGAGCGAGGTCGCGGAGGCGCTAATCGGAGATGATCCGAGCGTCCGCCCCGGACGGCGCATCAGCAATCCCACCCCTAGCTCGACGGTTGAGAACCTGCTCGGCCACCTAGGACGCGGCGGCCGTACGGGGCGGCGCGCCGCAGCCGGTGGAGGCGGCGGCCGACGGTCGATCGGTTCCAGCGCGCGAGGCGGCGGCCGTGCGGTGTACGCCGCCTACGCCGCCGCCAGCGGCAACGCGTCAGCGCTCGCCACTGTCGGGGTCGACTTGGCCGACCTCCGCGGCCGGGACTGGTACGAACAGGTGCTCGTCATCGTCGACACGGTGATCGGCACCAGCTCGAACGCTGACGAGCACGCTCTGCGCAGCGCGGTCGTCGAGATCCTGCTGACGATGGAGGAGCCGACCACACTGGCCGACCCCGTGGAAGCCCTTCGGGACGTGATCGCTGCCTACGTGTGCGAACTTGCCGTTGTCGAGCTCACCGCCGCCCTGACGGCGGAAGAGATCACGGAGGCCGAAGCGGCCGTCTTCGAGCACGAAGTTCGCGCCTACGTCGACGTCAGGCGGGACGGCATCGATCTCCCCGCCGGCGCTGTCCACACCGTCACCGAGTTCGAGGACGCCGCCGAACTGCTCACTCAGGAGGTCCTCCTCATCCTTCGTGCCGGTCGAGCCATAACATGAAGATCGAACTCGCACCGGCCGGCGCCGCCCTCCGCGGGCACGCGGCCCCGATCATCTGGGGAGGTGCAGGCAGCAATGCGCTCCGCACCCCCATCGACCCGTGGTTCTCCACGTGGGGCCGGGTCGCCAAGCCCGCCATGGGGATGGCCCGCGTCGGCACAGCGGTGTTCCTCGCCGACCGCATGACCCGGCGGCCCGCCCGAACCCTGACCCGCGCCCTCGACCTCATCGTCCACGTCCCAGACCCGTCCGCCATCCGACCGGCGATCCAACCGCTGTGCGAGCTGATGCACTGGATCACGGGCGACACCTGGTCCATCGAGCTCGTACGCGATCGGACACGACCCGACACCCGCCCCCAACAACTGCGCGCCGCCGAGCGCGTCGGGCTGCTCTCTGGGGGTCTCGACTCGTTCTGCGGCAGCGTCCTCTCACACACCAACGACATCGTGTACCTCGGCCACGGTGACGCCTCGAATGTCCGCAGCGCGCAGGACGCGGTCCTCGCCTGGTACTCGGACAACGGCGTCGAGCTCGACATGGAGACCGTTTGGCTCCTGCCCCCGACGAGAGCGGGCAAGGAGGCGAGCCGTCGCAGTCGCGCTGCCTTCTTCGTCCTGCTCGCCGTCGCGCTGGCTGACGCATCCGGTGCCACGGAGATCGAGATCCCGGAGAACGGCTTCACCAGTCTCAACCCACCGCTGGGCGCCAACCGCGGCGGCGTCTGGACCACCCGCTCGACCCACCCCCATACGATCGAGAGGCTCAACGCGATCCTCGCCACTGCCGGGCTCGGCGTCACCCTGGTCAATCCCTACGAGACCCTCACCAAGGGTGAACTCGTCGAGGCGGCGGCAAGCGCGGCCCGGACCGCGGGGCTCAGCAACTTCGCGAGTGCCCTCGCCGGTACTCAGTCATGCGCAAAGGCGGACGGGCGCTTCTACGGCGGCTCACCACTCGACAACTGCGGCCTTTGCTTCGCCTGCGTGGTCCGGCGTGGTGGCGTGCTCCACGCTGTCGGCGGCGACTCGACCAGGTACCTCTGCGACACCTTGAGGAAGGCGAACCGTCAGGAACTCGTCGACCGGCGTCGGCCCGACATCCACGCGATCACCAGCTTCGCAACACGAGGGGTGACACGAGCCCAGCTCGTCGCCACCGGGCCCTTCGGGGCCATGACCCTCGGTTCGGCCGCTGACCTCTGCGCCCGATCAGCCCAGGAGCTCGCTGGTGTCCCGCTTCCTTGACAGCCACCTCCCTCCCGTCGACCTGCACGCCCACATCGCCCCCGACGTCACGACCGAGCAGCTCGCGCAGATTTCGCCCTCGGTGACCTTCGCAGTCACCCGGAGCCTTCGTGAAGCGGACGCCGTCCGCTCCCGCACCGACGACGGGGTCATCTGGGGCTGCGGAGTTCACCCCGGCGTACGAGAGGCCCTCACCGACTACGACCAAGCCGAGTTCCAGCGGCTCCTGGCGGACTTCATGTTCGTCGGCGAAGTTGGCCTCGACGCCCGAGGGGGAGCGGCCCAGCTCCAACGCGACGTCCTCGAGTCCGTCCTTGAAGTCGCGAGCACCCGCAACGTGATCATCTCCTTACACAGCAGCGGTCGGTCCCGGCAGGTCGTCGAGCTCCTCGAACGTCACCAGCCAGCCGGGGCAGTGCTCCACTGGTTCACTGGTGACCCCGACCTCGTCGCCCGGGCAACAGCGGCTGGTGCGTACTTCTCGGTAAACTCGTCGGCGAAGGACGAGCTCCTGAGGAGCCTTCCCCACGAGCGGGTCCTCACCGAGACCGACTTCCCTTCGACCAAGCGAACCGGCAGCCGCCTCCCTGCTCACGTCGAGATCATCGAAGCCCGACTCGCCACCCTGTGGGCCGAAGAGCCCAGAGATCTGCGACGTTGCCTGTGGCGAAACCTTCGGGGGCTCGCTCAAGCGTCGCACACCCTGAGTCGCTTTCCGCGGTCGGTCGCCCAGACCCTGATCGGAGCGTGACCATCCGGCAAGAGCGGCGCCTCGGCGCTACGTCAGCCGCCAAGTCGAGCAGCCCCGGGGCATCGCCAAAGTGCCGGTCGGGGGTAGTAGCCGCCCGCGGTTGGGGTGCACGAACAAGGGGAGCTTCCGCCTTTTCGTCCGGTGACCCGCCGTCTCAGCCGCTGCGGCGGACCCCCTGCGTCAGCTCCTCGTAGTACGCCACTGTGTCCGGGTGGACGGAGTCGTAGGGCTCGCCGTCGTCGACCGTGCGGAGTAGCTCCTCCATCACCGCTTCGACGCCCGATCGGTTGCCCGCCTGGTCGTGGGCCTGCATCCGGTCGCGGTAGAGGATCTCGTCGCCGGGTGCGGCACGAAGGCCTTGCGAGGTCGCCCACAAGGCCCGTTGCACGTCGCCTCGCTCGAGCAACCACTGGGCTACCAGGTGGGCTGTGTCGGCGGCCAACGAGGCGAGGCGGGCGGCGTGGCCTTCCGTGAAGGTCCACTGCCAGCCGCCCTTGGTGCCCTCGAACGGGATGCCGCGAATCATGCCGAGCATCGAGGCGAGATGTTCGATGCGCGCCTCTGAAGCTTCTCTACGAGCAACGACGTACACGGCTTCGAGGAGCGCTGCGTCGCTGGCGACCTCCGAGCCGAGGTGATAGCGAGCGCTCTCCTCGTTGGTGAGTCTCGGAAGATGCAGCGTCCCGTCCGACGCGTGTCCGAGTGGTTGGCGCGCCCGACTGACGGTCTGGTTGAAGTTCTCACGGGAGGGGTTGGACTCGGGCCAGAGCACCGCGCGGAGCCGCCCCTCGTCAACCCCCTCTGGGTGGAGCGCGAGGTAGACGACGAGCTCGAGTGACCGGCGCCGGGCGATGGGGCGCTCGCCCCCGCGCACGTCGACCGGACCGAGAACCGACACGAGTACGCCGGGGGCCTGGGTAGCCAGCGGGGGCCAACGCCCGAGGCCGTTCGACGACACGTCCCGAGTACACACGGTGAGGAGGTCGTCGCCCGGCTCGTCCGACAGCGCTACCGCCAGCAATTCGTCGACCCCGTCCAGCAACTCGTCGGGCAACGACGCTGGCTGCATGCGGAGGCCGACCGGGAGGAGGGTGACCGAACCGGGCTCGACCCGAAGCTCCGTGTCGGCGGGCACGCCGGCCGAGCCGTGGGCGACCACCGCCACACCCCGGCCCGGCGCAGCGGTGTCGAACAGCCGTCGCAGGTCCTCCTCGGAGAGCGGTTCCGGGACGAGCAGCACGGTCGGCGTCCACGGATCGCCGGGGTTGTGGACCCTGCAAGTGAATGTCGATGTCGCTCCGGCCGCCTCGAGGTCCGGCGCGACCGTCGACGCCGCCCGTTCAAGATGCTCGACGACAACGGCGAGGTCCGCCGTCACCGTGGCCCGCTCAAGTCGATCGAGGCTGGCGTCCCTCTCGCCGAACACGATCACCTCGATGTCGTCAGCCCAGCTGCTGGTGATCATCTCGAGCGCCATCGACCGGACGGTCCGGCTCGCGGTGCGGCGGTCACCAGTGACCAACACTCGAGGAGAGGCTTCCAGGTCGATGAGC
Organism: Acidimicrobiales bacterium; assembly: GCA_050744905.1. Classification (GTDB taxonomy): domain Bacteria; phylum Actinomycetota; class Acidimicrobiia; order Acidimicrobiales; genus DATLFN01. Next base: position 12,426 of record JBOGHR010000496.1, on the reverse strand, counting down.
ACCTGGCGGTCGTCTATGGCGCCGACGGTGACGAGGGCGGGAGAGGGAGAGGCCTGTCCTGCGGCCACTCGCTCGACCTCGCCGGGGGCCGCCGTGGAGGCAAGCGTCCACGCCCGCCCGTCGGCCGACACCTCGAACGGGCCGGGCTTGGCGTCGGTGGGTTCGGAGAGGAGGATCTCTACCGCTTGGGGGCCGACGCTCACGAGAGCGACGCCGGGCAACGGCGTCTCGCCGGTCGTGAGGCACCCGGCGAGGGCGCGAAGGGCGAGGTCGAGTCGTTCGGCGGGAGCGCCGTCGGCGGCGCAGCGAAGCCTCGTCTCGCTGACCTCCCCGGCAGGGACCGTGGCCGGGGCTCGCCCGGGGAGGCGCCGGCGTAGCTGGATCCGGCGTAGGCGGTCGAGAAGGGCCACGAACCCGGCTGCGAGGAGGCTTCCGGTGATCACAGCAACGGGCAGGCCGTGGTCGCTATGGTCGCTGGCCGCCGGCCGCGACTCTGCGCCGGCAACCCGATCCTCAGCTGCCGGTACTGCTGTATGCGGCGCCGGTGGCATTGTGGCGGCTGGCGGAAGAGGCTGGCCCGGGACGGAGGGTGTGACCTCCGGCTGTGCGGGCGGCTCGGGTGTCGCAGGCAGCGGGGCGGCGGTCGTCCCGGCGGCGGGAGCTTCTTCCGGCACCGGGTCAAGGCCGACGGCGTCGGGGGGGCACGTCAGCGTCCAGCCCGGCTGGATGAGGTTCGAATTCCAAAACGTACGGCCGTCGGGGAAGGTGCGGTCCCGGTTCAGTTCCCACAGTTCGCGCCAGCGCATGGGGTCCCCGAGGTGACGCTTGGCCAGCCGCCACAACGAGTCCTTGTCTCCGACAGTGACCGTGCCAGCGGGTCGAGCCGCCACTTGAGGAGCCGATTCCAGGATCGGAGCCGCATCGGCGAAGTCGACTTGTGACGACGACTTGATCAAAGCGGCCGAGACAGGTGCGACCGTGGCGGGAGGCGGCGGAGCGGGTGCCGCCGACCGGAACCCGGCCAAGACGATCGCCACGGAGACGACGAGGCGGCGGACGGTCGGTTGGACGAGGCCGCCGAGGGGCACAGGCCTGGAAACGGTGCCGCGGACCCACGCAGAGGCCTCGACAAAGGCCGAGGCGACCACCTGCATCCAGGCGACCCAGCAGACCACGGCGAGTGCCTTGATGATCGTGCCGTCGTCGACGGTGGAGCCCCCGAGGGTGTCGCGAAGCTGATCGAGTGTCGGGAGACGGCTGGGGAGCGGCCAGCCGACCGCACGCACGAGGAGCGCCGGCACCCCGACGACAAGTGCCAGGAGCAGGACGGCGGCGAGGAGCGCCCGGGCCAGACCCAGGAGGCCGGTGCGGCGGATCACAGCTCATCCGCCGTCACGACGCCCCGCACGGCTCTGGCGCTTCCCTCGCCGTTGATCTCAAGTGGACCGACGCCGGCGACGCTGAGGATCAGCATCGGCTGACGGAAGCTCACGGTCACCAGGACGGTGTCGCCCTCAACCTCGACCGATCCCCGATGGCCCGTCTTTGCCAGATACGACTCGGCGCGCGCCGTCGCCGCCTCGGGGTCGAGACGCACCTCCCCGGTCACCCTGAGGGCGTCGAGGTCCACCGCCTGGGCGCCGGCGCGGGCCGCGGCTTCCGCCTCGTTGAAGGCACGGCGGTGGGCGGCGAGCGTGTAGCCACCGTCGAAAACCAGGCCTCCGACCATCAGGAGAGCCGCCGTGAGGACGACGACGAAGACGGTCACCGAGCCGCGTTCGCTCATGGCTGGAGCGTTCCTCTGTATGTATCCACCGTCTCTCGGAACGAGGCGGTCATCGTCGTGCTGCCCGGGACGCCCAAGCCGGCGACCTCGGCGAGCTCGACCGTGCAGGTGACCATTGCCGAGACGGTCCCACCGAAATCGAAGCCCGCCGTGTCGACAGAGACCGCCATCTGCCGGCACCCCACGCCGCCCGAATCCAAGGTGGCGTGCGCTGCCTCGCGTCCCGCCGCCTCGGCGTCCTCAGGGAAGCGGGCGATCGACGCGGCGCGCGCCGCGTCCCTCGCCGCCCGGTCGACATCATTACGGGCCTGGGCGAGACGGCCGAGGAAGACCACAAAGACGAGCATCAGCAGAAGCACCGGGGTGAGCAGGACCAGCTCCATCGACGCAGAACCACGGTCGCTCGTCGATCTCACCGGTCGGCCCGGAAGCCTTCCGTGGGGCTTACAGCTCGACTGCGGACGCCCAGACGAAGACCGGGGATCACGGCGACTGCTCTGCCTGTGACCTCCACAGCTGCGTGCCGGTCGTCCCGGGTCGCGTGGATGGCCGGTTCCTCGATCAGCGACGCGGCGGTCACTTCGAGGAACCGCTGTGCGCGCTCCTTTCCGCTCTCGGGCGTGCCGTCGAGCGCCCTCGCCGCGCGCACGCCCTCCTGGGCGGCCGCCTGCACGACGTGCTCTGCGTGGTACCAGAGCCCGAACTGGACGACAACCATGATGAGCAGAAGGAGAACCGGTACCACGATCACCGTCTCGGTGACCGCGTCACCGTCCTCCGCGCGACAGCGACGCCTCACGGCCCGAGCGTGCCTCCGTTCCCGTTGCTGGGGGTGGTGACCGATGGGTCGGTGGGGATGCTGTTCGCCTTGTCTGTGACCTTCAGAGTGATGATGGTGGCCGCGGTGAGGGCCAAGGCGGCGAAGAGAGCGGTGATGATGACCTTCTCGGTCGTCTCCCCGCGCTCGTCAGCAGGACCCCGCATTCGTAGCCACCATGCCGCCATCACCGCCGGGGCGAATATGCCAATGAGGATCATCACAAGCTCCTTTCTGTGGGGGATTTAGATCCCCTCGAGCACCCGGACGATCGCCGGGTAGCCGAGGAAGACGACGAAACCGAACATCAAGAGCACGACCGGGACCGACATCAGTTCGCTCGCCGAGTGGGCGGACGACTCGACTTCAGTAAGGCCCCGCAGCCGGAGAGATCGGGCCTTGGCGGCGAGCGAGCCCCGCACGCGGGCCCCTTCCGACCCAGCGAGGGCCGCGCTGGCCGCCAGCTCCCCCAGTTCGGGAACGCCGAGATCGTTGCCGAGACGGGCGAGGCCGCTCCACGGTGTCTCGCCGAGCAACTGCGCCTCCAGGAGAGTGCTGCGCAGCGCTTCGAAGGCCCATCCCTGCCCTGCATTGGCGCCGTCCCGCAAAGCGGAGTCGACACCACGACCCCCGGCCAGGCTGACCGCCACGATGTCGAGGAAGGCCGACAGCGCGTGGCGGAAACTGCGGCGGCGGTCGGCGGCCCGGCCCCGCAACACGACAGCGGGATAGACGGCGCCGGCCGGAGCTAGGAGCAGTGACGCCCACAGCGGAAGGGTGAACCCGATATCGGCACCGGCGAGGCGCAGCATGGCCGCGGTGACCGGTGCCCAGAACAGCCCGCAGAGCGCAAGTGCGGCCCGATCAGCCAGGTGCTCGGCCAGGCTCGTCTCGGTGACCCGGAGGTCGCCGGCGAGCCGGTTTGCGACCTGCCGGCCGGCCCTGGTGTTGCCGAGCGGATCGCCGATGAGCCGGGCGCGCTTCGTACGCGGCCCAGACGCATCCCGGCGTGCGATCGACGGTCGACGGTGGAGGGCTGCGAGCTCGGACGCGAGCGGGGCGGGCATCGGTGTCAACCCGCTCACGAGCAGGATGATCCCCGTTCCAGTCAGGAGGCCGACGACGAGGGCCCCGGTCACTGGGCTCCCTGCTCCGTGCTGGCTGCGAAGAACCGCTCGGGACCGACGAAGCGGCTCATCCGCGAGAGCCACCACAACGCCGCCGCCCATATGCCCCCCACCGCTGCCAGGACAAGCTGGCCGGCCGGGGTTGAGTACGCCTCCAGGTACGGACGGTTCAGAATGATGAGGCCGAGGACGGTCGCTCCGGTCACGGCCGCAATGACCCTCACCGCGGTCCGAAGACGGGCCCGGGCCGCGTCCACCCGCAAGCGCATAGCCGCCTCGTCCCGGGCTGAGATCGCCAGCGTCCCGAGCAGTTCCGCAAGGTTGCCCACGGACCCGCGCGCCGCGATCTTGAGTGCCGTGACGACGAGGTCGCCGGTCGGGTGGTCGAGATCGTGGGCGAAGGCCTCCAAGGCGACGTCGAACGGCTGACGTTCGATGCGCACAGCGAGCGCGGTGACCTCGGGACGTATGGCGTCGGGCGCGACGGCCCCCGTGGTCACGACCGCCTCCTCTAAGCCGTGGGCGCCGGCCATCGTGTCGCGCAGCATCTCGGTCCACGAGGCGATCGCCTCGGTACGGGCGATCGCGTGCGCTCGGGCCCGGCCGCTGCCGAACAGGTCCGTCCAGAACCAACCGGCGGCTGCGAGGACGACGGCCGCGACGGGCCAACGGGTAACGACGAGGCCGACCACACCCAAGCCGACCGCTCGCCACGCACGGATGCCGCCGACCGTGGCCCCTGGACGCGCTGGTGTCGGTTTCGCGGTACCGACGCCCCGCAACCCGTCAGCGACGAGCAGCACGCCGGCGGCGGCGAAGACACCGCAGAGGGCAGCGAGGAGCGTCATCGCCATCCTCCGGAAGGGCGGTGTCCCGTCGGGTCCCACCCTTGGAGAGCAAGCTCATCGGCGAGGTGGACCGGGATGGGCATGGCCGGAACCGCTCTGTCGTCAGGGCCTGGCTCGTAGAGCTCATTGGTCACGACGGCCGGCCCGCTCGCGGAGACGACTTGGCGGACGCTGGCGACGTAGCGGTCGTTGCCCTTCTTTGCGATGAACACCACCAGGTCGATCGCCGCCGCAGCCAGGAGTGCGGTCGCCTCGATGGGCAGCCGCTCTGGAGCCTGCATGGCGTACAGGGCGAGCTTGTTGAACACCGTCCCCGAGGAGTCGGCATGGACCGTGCACATCGACCCCTCGTTTCCTTGGCTCATGGCGTTGAGCATGGGAATGACCTCCTCGCCGCGGACCTCACCGACAATGCAGCGGTCGGGATTCATCCGCAACGACATGCGGACCAGTTCGGCCGCGGTCACCGTGCCGATGCCCTCGACGTTCGCCTCGCGGGCCTCCAGGGCGACGCAGTCGGGGTGGAGCTCGGGGAAGCGGTCAAGGCCCAGCTCCAGCTCCGTCTCGATGGTGACGATCCGTTCCGAGGGAGGGATCTCGCTCGCCAGCGCCCGCAGCAGCGTGGTCTTCCCGGCACCGGTGGCACCGGCGATGATGAGCTGCTTGCGGGCATGCACCGCGGCCGCCAGGAAGTCCCGCAGCCCGGCGTCGAGGGTGCGCAGCCGGACGAGGTCGTCGAGGGTGACCTTCATGAACCGGTGGCGGCGGATGGCGAGGCATGGCCGATCACACACCCAGGCCACGGAGAAGAGCCGGCTGCCGTCGGGGAGCTGCAGGTTCAGCGACGGCCGGGAGGGATTGAACTCGCGCTCGGAGAGGCCGTAGCGGCGCCCGATCTCGCGGAGCAACTCGATCATCTCCGCGTTGCTGGCGGCGATCGGCGGACCCGGCGCCTTGGTCCCGTCCTCGTACTCGAGCCAGACCTGGTCGAAGCCGTTGGCCATGATGTTCAGGATCCGTTCGTCGTCGATGAGCGGCTGGAGGCGGCCCAGCTGGAAGATCCGGTCGAAGACGGCGCCGGCGATAGCCTCCTCCTCCTCCCGGGTGAGCACCCGCTCATGCCGGCCCAGGCGCTCGCGGGCGAAGGTCTCGAGCTGCTCGTTGATGAGGTCGCGGGCGAGCATCATCTGGTCGTCGCCGTCGAGAGACCGGCCGGCGGCGAGCCGCAGAGCGGTGGTCTGCGCCGTGAGCTCACCAGCGACGGCGATCCGGAACCGGCGGACGAGGTCCTCGGAGGGCGCGGATGTCGTCATGCCGGCACATCCAGCGGAGCGGTCAGCTCCTTGAGCCGATCGAGGGACGACCGGGCCGCACGGCACAGACCGGATTTCCGGGCCGGCCGAGGAGGCCCCGCGTACACGTCCAGGGCACCACGCGGGTCGACGGGAAACGGCCCGACCAGTGGAAGGTCGAGGGCCGCTTCGGTCTCCCCAGGTCCGTAGGGACGATCGCCGACCAGCAGGACAGCCAAGCGCCGCGCCACCGATCGGAGGGCGTCTCGACGGGCGAGAACGTGCTCGATGCCGGCCACGGTCGGTTCGGCGACCATCACGACCATGTCGCAGCTCGCCAGCAGTTCGGTCACCGCGGTCACCGGTGACCACCGGCCACAGTCGACGAACGCGGTCCCGTTGGACCGGAGGGCCGGCACCAGGCGGGAGGCAATCGCGGCGAGCGCGGTCGAGGCCTGGTGGGGGTCGGTTGGCGCGACGATTGCTTGCGCCCCTGACGGCAGCGGCTGGGCGTGGATGGGCAGCGGCGAGGTCGGGTGGCGACCTGCGGCGGCCATGGTCAGCAGCCCGGGCTCCAGTGGTACCCGGGCCCGGGCGGCGATGTCGCCACCGTAAGGGTCGGCTTCGACGACAAGGGCACCGTCGCCGGCCGCAAGCGCCAGCGCCAAGGCGGACGTGGTCGTACCCGGCGAGTGCTTGGCGGACAGGAGAGCGACAACGGTCATTGCGCCGGCACCATTAGGAGGAGCCGCCCCTCGGAACCGGCGACAGCGAGACGCGCGGCGGAGTCCTGCGACACGGCCAGCGAGATCGCGGTGCCGCTCGCACCGCGGGTCGACGACACGGCGACGATGTCGGCACGAACGGGCCGGTCACCGGTCGGCCCGCCGGTGACCACGACGTCCACCTCGTCGCCGGCCCGGAGCCCGAGCGGGTACTGGCCCGGCTTGACCACGGCGCCGATCACCGTGGCTCCATCACCGACGACTTTCCCTTTGGTCACCGCGTCAGGGGCGAGGATCGACCCCGGTAACAGCCGCACCGCGGCCCTCTGCCCGACGACCGAAGATCGCTCCGATGACGGGATTGTCCTCACGTCGGCATCGGCTGCCACGCGCACGACCCGGACATCACCGGCGGTGATGACCTGGCCGGGGTCGACGGCCCTCGTCACCGACAGCACCGGGTGTCGCTGCCCGACGTTCCCGTACACGAGGGCAGCGAGCAGCCCGGCGAGCGCCAGCGTGAACACGCCGGCCCCGATACGGCCGCGGTTGCGCACCACCGCCTGACGCCGCGTGGTCACCGGCACCTGCAGCGGTGAGCGGCGCTGGCCGTTGCCGCTCAGCTCGGTGGTCGTCGTGGTCACCTGTCCTCCTTCACTGGTTCAGCGCCTGGATCTCGGCCACCCGCAGGGGTACCGACTCGGTCTGGCTGATGGGAGCGAGCGCGCCGCCCGCTGCGATGCCCGACGCGGACCACCCGACCCGGTAGAAGACGGTGGCGCTCACGACGTACCGGCCATCGGGCTGGTGAGCGGAGCTGCGTCGGTACGTGTAGGCGCAGCTGGTCGTCTGCTCAGCGACCCGCCGGGTCGGGTCGTAGGGCGTCCCGGGACCCGCACAGGTCACCTTGTCGCCGTTGCCCATGTCGAACACCACCCGCTCGGGCGTGGCCGTCGTCGTGACCGTCACGCCCCCGGCCGCCGCTGAGGCGCTGACCGGCTGCCACTGCCCGGGGTCGATCCACAACCAGGTTTCGACGTTGGTCACCGCGCCCGTGCCTGCAGACGGATTCATCCGTACACGTGGCGGGGGAAGCGGGACGCGCTCCAGGGCCTGCCGCGCCAGAGCCTCGGGGTCCACTCGATTTCTGACCCACACGATCGAGCCCGAGGACATGCCGTTGGCGTCGAAGCAGATCTTCTGGAACCAGGCGCCCGGCTCTTCACCCCTCGGTGACAGCCATCCCTTTTGGGCCAGGCGTTCGGCCATCTCGCTCTCTTCCGCGTCGAGCTGGGCGTACTCGCAACGCGGAGCGGCCGAAACCCCTTTCGGCCTCGTGGTGACCGGCTTCGGATCGTTCACCTGCACGTCGCTTGCTCCGGCCCCCACGCTGGGTCCGTCGGTGAACCCGAACCCAGACCCGTCCGCCGCGGCAGGCGCGGCGAGCGGCAGGGCGAGGCCCAGGCCCACCAGGGCAGCGCCCGTGATTTTCAGGCCGCGGTGCACCCCAGCCCCTCGTCCGCCAACCGCTCAACTTTCCAAGTGCCGGTTACGAGGCGCAGCGTGGCGGTCACCAGGTGGCGCTGGCCGCTCGGCTGATCCTGCCTCGCCCCGGTCACCGCGTCGAAGACCCCGGTGGCGTCGCCATAGCAGTCCCGCACGGTTGCGGTGTCGGTCGCGACGGTGACCACCCGCGGCGCGAGGTCGAGGTCACCGCGGATCACCTTTCCCGCCGACTTCAGCGCTAGGAACGCCTTTTGGACAGCTTCGAGCGCCGGGCCGCTTGCATGCTCGACGAGCAGCGTGTTCTCGGGATCCATCGGGTCCGCCGACCTGAGGTAGGCGTCCCAGTAGGTTCGATACCCCTGCAACACTGCCTCACCGGCCGGGTCGACCAAGGACGTGGTCGTGTTGCTCTTCGCCTGCGTGGTCGTGGTCGTCGTGGGCGAAGCCGTGCCGTCGCCGTTGCAGGCGCCGAGGAGCGCGACAGACAACGCCGCCGTCACGGCTATCGCCCAAGCTGGCGTCAGAAGAGTTGTGCGCATCGGCCCCTTCGCAAACTGCGTCACCAGTGATAGGTGCCCGCCGGGGACGAAACGCGACATCAGAGTTCTGAGAACTCCGGGTCAATCCGGCGGAGACGACTCCGGCGGCGGGGGCCGCGAAACGCTGACCAACGCACGGGCGCCGGGCTTTCCCGGACGCCACGACACGCGGAGCGTGCGTACATCGTCGCGCTTTCTACCCCTTGGCGGGGTGGATGGCAAGTGGTCCGGAGTGACCGGTTCTTGGTCACCGGTGACCGAGACGGTTCCTGGCCGTGGGAAGGGCGGCGGTCAGGGTTTTGGTCAGGGTGCTGCCGCATCGTCCGTGCCCAGGGCCCGCAGGGGGCCGGACGAGAGGAGACCTGGATGTCATCGAAGGCCGGCTTGTTCGACAAGCTCGATCAGGAGTGGGCGGTGTTCGCCACCTCAGGTGAAGGGAGGGGCGGACTACTTCGGTTCGCCGCCTCGGAGCCTGACCTCGCCGGGTTCGCGACGCTCGACAGTTTGCTGGAGGCGCTCAGGGGGCGCGTGACCCCCGGGCGGCGGGATGAGCGGATGCTCGCTCTGCTTAGGCTCGCGCGTCACGACCCGGCCGCGCGGCGGGTCGCCCTCCAGGTCGTGCGACCCGCGCTCTCGGGCATCGCCCGCCCCTACTTCGTGCGGTGGGGAGCAGCCGACGCGTCGAGCACGGTCATCGTCGTGGCTCTCGAACGCATCGCCACCTTCCCGACCGACCGCCGCCAGACCAACCTCGCGGGCCACATCGTTCGCGACACCCGGCACGTACTGTTCGAGAGGCTCGGACGAGAGCTGGCCTTCGAGAACGTCTTCGACTCGCCTCGGCATCTCTCCGAGGTGGGGGATCGGCTCGTCGCCCCACCCGATCGCACGGCCGCCGAGCGGGTGACGGTCATCGTCGCCGACGCCGTCCGAGCCGGAAAGATCACCCGCCGCCATGCTCAGCTCGTCCTCGATTCACGCCTGGGCGGCGTAACGATCCACGAGATCGCCGCTGCCTGGCACCGCCCACCCCAAACGGTGCGCCGGATGCGCCACCGGGTCGAACGAATCCTCGCCGACGTGGCGGTCGCGTGAGCAGGAGGCGGCGGTGAAGGACGGGCGGCCATGAACCGTCGAGCGAGAAACGAGGAACTTCGTCATGTCGTTGGTGGCCCAGTCGACGGGAGCGAGGCTCCGACGTACTGGGACATCGATGATGTCCAGTTCCACTGCCGCGTCAGTCGAAGCACAGCGTGGCGGCTGGTTCGAAGCGACGGCTTTCCTCCGCCGGTCGTGTTCGGCCGCCGCGTCGTCTGGCCGCGTGCCGAAGTCGTCATCTTCATGGAGGACCGTCGCGATCCGAACTACTACTCCATCCGAGATCAGACCAGCGAGGCGCCGCCTTCCCAGGCCCCGGCGTTCGCGTCTCGACAGGTTCGACGGCGCGTCAGTTAGCCGAGGGACGAATTGACGCTTACAGTGCCGGACGAGCGCGAGGTCCTCGAGTTCGAGTGTGGGGTGCGGGCCTATCCACCCGGTCGATCCCATGCCTTCTGGCGCATCCGTTGGGAGGAGGCCGGCCGGCACCGTGACACCTCAGCGCGCTCGCGCACCGAGGCGATCGCCAAGGCCATCGAGTTGGTGGAGCGCCTGGGCCGGGGCACGGCCACCGACCTGGGCCGGGCCACCGGCGCCGATCTGGTGGCCCACTACCTCGACCCCGCGCGGCGGCCAGCTCGGGTGGAGCGGTGGTCGGATCGCCACCGGGACGAACAGATCCGCTACTGCGAGCGCTACGTCCTGCCCGTGGTCGCCACCATGGCCTGTCGGCGCCTTACCCGGGTGGAGCTCCAGCGCGTCCTCGACCAGGCCCCCACGGCCTCGGTGGCCCAGCACCTGCGGCGCTGTCTGACCGGGGTGGTCAACGCCGGGCTGGAGGAGGGCCACCTGCTGGCCCGCCAAGACGTGCTGAGGGGCGTGCGCTGGCGCCCGGGCGAGGGCGACACACCGGCCGAGCCGGTGGGGCGGGCGGTCACGGTGGCCGAGATCCCCACCACCGCGGCGGTACATGCTCTGGCCGGCGCCACCGCCGGCAGATCAGGGGTGTGGTGGCGGGAGCTGGAGATCCTGCTGGTGGCCTACAGCGGCATGCGCTGGGGCGAACACGTCGCCCTCGCCGCCGACCGCATCGACCCCGACCGCCGGCGCATCAACGTCGACCGCCAGGTCATCGAGACGCGCTCGGCGCTCAAGGTGACCCTGCCCAAGGGCCGGCGCCAACGGGTGACCATGTTCCCCGCCCTCACCCCCGTCGGCGTCGACCTCGCCGCCCTCGTCGACCGCCGCCTGGCGGAGCTTCCCGACGACGGCGTGGTCTTCCCTGCCCCCCAGGGAGGCTGGGCCCGGCGCTCGAACTACGGGCGCAACACCTGGGACCCCGCCGCTGCCTCCGTCGGCTGGCCACGAAGCGACGGCGGGCGCTGGGCGTGGACCTTCCACAGCCTTCGCCACGTCTTCGCTACCTGGGCCCTCAACCAGCCCGGCCTGCGCATCGAGGACGTCTCACGGCTCCTCGGCCACAGCTCCGTGCGTGTGACCCAGGAGGTCTACATCCATGTCCACGGCGACCTCTACCAGCGATTCTACGACGCCACGGCGTGATCGTGAGGCGCGGCGACCGCCGTTTCTGTGCTCGTCCAGGACTGTCCTAGCTGCGCGTTATCGGGCACCCGCCCGGTGCCGTTCCCGGGCAGTCGTCCGCTGGCCGTGGGGGCGAGACCGACGGCGGCGGATGTCCCACCTACCCGGCGGTAGGAGACGGCAGGCGGACTTCGAGAGACTGCGCGTTCTGGCATGCTCCGGGCGGGTGCAGCGGCCACGAGCAGAACGCCGCCGATTCCGGCGCACCTCCCCGTGATTTCATCGCCCGTACACCCGTGTGACAGGTCCGTTCTGTCGCGCGGTCAGCGATGCTGCAGACTGAGGTGATGGACGACCAGTCCCAGGACAAGCTCTACACGACGACGCTCCAGACCATCGGCGCTGTTGCGAAGCTCCCGATCGTCCGCGTCGACCGCGAGGCATTCATCCGCAAGCATTTCGGAGCCTCGCCCCACCTCGATGTGATTCTCGAGCGCGGCCCTCAAGCGGTCTATTCCGTCGAGTCGCTGAGGAAGAAGGCTGACTCGCTGATCAAGAACAGCGTCGCGAAGACCTCAGTCGCGTCGTTCGCGATGGGGTTGGCCGGCAACCCCGCTGTCGCCATCGCGGCGGGCGGCGCAGACGTCGCGCAGTACTTCGGCTTTGCGGTCAACCTTGCCCAGCAACTCGCCTACCTGTTCGGCGAGGACGATCTCTTCGACGCGGGCGGCGGCGATCTGTCGGAGGCGGCGCAGATGAGGGTAATCGCCTACCTCGGAGCCATGTTCGGTGCGGCCGGTGCGGCAGCGCTGGTGACGCACACCTCGAAGGCACTAGGGGCGAACCTCGGCAAGAAGGTTGCAGCCCAGGCACTGACCAAGACGGCGTGGTACCCGGTGGTGAAGAAGGTTGGTGCCCTCGTCGGCAAGCAAGTCACCAAGAAGACAGTCGAGAAGACGATTACGAAGGCGGTTCCGGTAGTGGGCGGCGTCATTTCGGGCGGGCTCACGTTTGTGACGGTATCTGTTCAGGTCCCGGGCGGGCTCAGGGGCTTGTCCCGGCGGGGTCGGGCAGCCACGGGTTGCCCTGGAACAACCGGGTGAGGACGTCGAGGTGCTGCAGGCCGTGCTTGCGTGCGGTGTGCAG
>JBOGHR010000495.1:0-7272 GCA_050744905.1 Acidimicrobiales bacterium | reverse complement strand
GGCCTGCTCGTCGAGGAGCTGAACGCCAAACCAGCACACCCACTCGGGGACCGCCGACCCATCACCTACCGTGTCGAGGGGCTCTCGGCTTGACCTGTGTCGCTGCCGCTACTGCCGGAGATCTGGGACTCTGATATTCCGTGCCGGTCCAGAAGTTGAGCAGTGCCTCGTTGATGGGCGCGCCGGTGAACTGGATCTCATGTCCTGCGCCCTCAATGACGGCGCGAGCGGCGCCGATCTGCTCGGCCAGCTCATCGCAAATGGCTTCGAAGCCCTCGCTGTGGCCTCCGGAGACCACGAGCTTGGGAAGTGGGGCGGCCGCCAGTTCGGTGACTGGGGGCTCGCGGTCCCACGCGGGGCGACCCCTTCGAACCACGGGGACGAGGGGCGCAGCCTCCTCGAGAACCTCGGCGGGCAAGGTCGCCATGTCCGTTCCCACTGCTTCGAGAAACCGGGCGAGCCATACCTCATCGGGGAGGTCGAGGTCCCAGATGCTGCGCACGGCATCGACGAGGTCGCGGGCCGCATCGCTGGAGGTCATGGTGCTCGCCGCAGGTTCGAGCAGGGCGAGCGAACGGATGGCCTCGGGTCGTTGCGCCGCAGCGAACATGGCACCGAGCCCCCCGTAGGAGTGGGCAACGACATGCGCGCCGTCGCCGATGACTTCAGCGATGTCCTTGGCGTCCTCAATGAAGTCCTCGCCCTGGGCCGCTGGGCTCTTCCCGTAGCCACGACGGTCGAGCACCAGGAGCTGATAGCCCTCGTCGGCGAGCGGCTGCTGTGCCTGCCACTCCTCGGTCCCGGTCGCCAGCGAACCGTGGACCAGAACCACGCGTGTGCCGGTGCCCCAAGTTTCGACGAAGAGACCGCTCATCGTTGCTCCTCTTGCAGATCTCGCTGTTCCCGGGGTCCGATGTCAAACGTGTGCTGACCGGTCCCCGTCATCGGTCGGCCCATCTGGACACATGTAGTCGGCGCCGAGCGATGTCGAGCGATCAGCAGACGCGACGCTACCATGTCGTCGCGAAAGCCGATCGAGGGCGGCAAACTTCAGGACGCCCGATCAACCTCGACGTCACCCATGGCGCGCCCGAATCGGCGGTAGGGCCCGTTCGGTCGGACACAAGGATGCGCGCCGGATCGGCGCAACAGAACGTGCGTAGGTTGCGCTTCTCAACCTGATGCTGGGGCCCGGTTGCCCCGCCTCCCTGGGTCTCAGCCTGACCCTGGAGGTGCCACATGACCACCATGACCTTCACGACCGACGTTGCGGTCGTAGACCCGCAGTTCTCGGACGCCGAGCGGTACGCGCTAGCCGCGTTCCTGGCCGGCTACCGCGGCTTGACCCGCGACGCCTACGCACTGGACCTGCGCCAGTTCATCGCCTGGTGCGACGACCACGACCTGCGACTTTTCGCCGTGCGCCGAGCGGACATCGAGTGCTTCGCCCGGGATCTGGAAGAGCGCGGCCGCGCTCGCGCCACGGTGGCACGTCGACTGTGCACGGTGTCGGGCTTCTACCGCTACGCCGAACAGGAAGGCCTGCTCGAGCGCTCACCGGCAGCTCATGTCCGGCGTCCTCGTCTCGACTACGAGTCCCATGCCACCGGTCTTGACCGCAACGAGGTCGGCGCCCTGCTCGTCGCCGCCGGTCTCGCTTCCGCTCGCGAGCACGCGCTCGTCTCCTTGCTCGCCATCAACGGACTGCGGGTCTCCGAAGCATTGGGTGCTGACATCGAGGCCCTCGGGATCGAGCGCGGTCACCGCACGCTGACGGTGCTGCGCAAGGGCGCCAAGGTCGTCACCGTCCCGCTCGCGCCCCGCACGGCCCGGGCGATCGACCTGGCCATCGGCGAGCGGGTCGAGGGGCCGATCTTCCTTGGCCACAACGGTGAGCGGCTCGACCGGCACGCCGCGTGGAGAATCGTGCGGCGCCTCGCCCGCAAGGCGGGGATCAACAAGCCGGTCGGGCCCCACACGCTCCGGCACGCTTTCATCACCGCCGCGCTCGACGCCGGTGTCCCGTTGCGGGACGTCCAGGAGGCCGCCTCGCATGCCGATCCTCGGACCACGATGCGCTACGACCGGGCCCGAGTGTCCCTGGATCGGCACGCCACCTACATCGTCGCCGCGTTCCTCGCCGGTGCTGCCCGCTGACGCGCCGCAGCGCGCGAGGCGCTCAGCTGACCTTCAGATAGCGGCGCAGCGCCTCGCGCACGACCTCTGACGCCGGCGTGTCGTCCGCGGCGGCGCGCTCATCGAGCGCCCGGCGAAGCTCGGGCTCCAACCGGACCGGGAACGATTCGGCTGGCGCCGAGCCCATCGCCGGGCGCCCGGGCCGTCGCCGGAGCTTCGTGACGTCGAGGCCTTCCTCGGCCTCGTCCGCCATGCGGTCGAGCACCTCGTCGGTCAGCTCGACGCCAGCCTTGGATCGGCCGTGGGACGTTCGCTCAGGCATCGTTGTCTCCTTCACCGCGGAGGAACGGCTCGTACTTCGGGCGCATGCGCATCGCGTGGATCACGACCTCCGACCCGGCCTCGCGTGCCACCGCGACGACCTCGAGCATGTTCCCGGCACGGTCAGGACCGAGGTACAGCACCTTCCCGTCATCCTGCTCGCCGACCGCGAGTGCGTATTCGACGGCGTGCAGGATGTCGTCATCCGCGATCCCGTGCCTCCGAGCCGACTGGTAGATCTCCACGTGCCGAATATCGTATCGCGAAACTCAGGGTTGGTCACCCCGCGGTTCGGTCGCGCCAGCTGAGAACACGCAGCCGTCGCTCGGTTACACCAGCGCGATGCCTCTCGGCGGGACTTGACTCTCAAGTTGGTTGAGACGGGAACCTGACTTCGTGGGTCATCGTTGCTCCCAGAGCTGCTCGTCGAGGCGGGCGGCGTTGGCGTTGACGACGTCGAGGACGGCTCGGAGCTCCTCCGCCGGGCTGAGCTCGAACATCTCGGTGTCCTCGAGGAACACGGGCACGTGGCCGGGCGCCATGTAGAAGGCGTCGCCTGCCTCCACGGTCTCTTCGTGGTCCGGGTAGCGGATCACGAACCGCCCTTTGAACACGTAGCCCCAGTGGGGGCACGGGCAGGCGTCACCCGGGAGGCCTTTGAGCAGCGGCGCGGTGTCGAGGCCGGCCGGGAACGTCTCGAACTCCACCTGCAGGTCGCCCCAGCCAACCCCTCCGTCGGGGATCTCGGTCCTGTCGGTTCGCATCACTTCTCCGTTCCTGTGCGCCGGCGCTCGTCGGTTCGGCCGGATGGAGCGGATCGTGCCGAGAGCAGGTTGGACAGAGGTTGGCGTCGGGTTGCCCGGCTCAGGCCTGCACGATGGCGGAGTAGACGGCGTCGGTTTCCGCTGAGGGCGGGACACCGAGCTCCTCGGCCAACACGCTGCGGCAGCGTTGGTAGGTGCGCAGCGCCTCGGCCCGGTTCCCGGCCGCGGCGTGGACGCGCATGAGCCGCTGATAGGTCGTCTCCCGAAACGGCTCGATCGCCAACGCGTCCTCGGCGGCTTGGATCGCCTCGGCCACCTCGCCGTTGGCGGACGCGCACTCCACCGTGCAGTCCAGCGCCCGCAGGTGGATCTCCCGCAGCCGCAGGCGTGTGCGGCGCACCCACGGGCCGTCCTCGCCGACCAACAAAGGTCGGCGGCCGACGTGGTAGGCGACATACGCCCACGGATACGCCGCCCTCGCGTCGCCCGCCGCCAGGGCCGTCTCGGCGCGGTGGACGGCGTCGGCGGCCGCTTCGACGTCAACCCAGGTGTCGCCCGGCAGTCGGAGCTGGTAGCAGCCGAACGACGTCGCGAGCGCATCGTCGCCCAGCCCGGCTCGGCGCAGCGCCGCCCGCAACTTGCTGACCACCGCCATGACGGCCTTCTCCCATGCCGGCGGCGGATCCTCGATCCAGAACTCCTCGGCCAGCTCGTCACGGGTCACGGGACGGTCACGTTCAGCTACCAGCAGCGCCAGCGCCACCCGTCCCTGACGTCCGGGCAGGTGCCGCTCGCCGACCAGCATCTCGCCGTGCTCGATCCGCACCTGCGAGGTGAGATAGATGCGGACCACGACCGTTCGCCAACCTCCAGCCAACCTGACGCTCCTAGCGTCGCGCGCACGACCGGAAAGGAGCTGACATGACCAAGGTGATCAAGTGCGACTGCGGGCTCGTCGTGCGAGGCGACACCGACGAGGAACTCGTCAAGGCAGCACAACGCCACGCCAAGCAGGTTCACGACATGGACCTCACCGCCGACCAGATCCTGGCCATGGCTGAACCCGCAGAGGCCTGATCCAGGATCGATACGGCGCCGGCGTACGCGCCCGATTCGGCGCACTGGGCCACCGAGAGAGAGCCAGGTCGGCGGCCAGAACATGCAACCGAATCGCAGATTGCAGCCTGGAGCAGCAGGGACCTTCTCAAGGGCGCACCTGGAAGTTGCCGTGGTCAATCGTGATCGTGAGGATCGGCTCCGCGGAGCACGGCCTGATTTCGTGGCCGGACACGAAGGCTACGTCCATGTCGATCCTGTCGACCGCTTCGTCGTGGATGACGAGGGAAACCCGTTCGCCGATCGGGTCGATGCCGAGGTCGTCGAAGCCTTCGGTGATGGTGCCGGTCACGACCGCGGTCGGTCCTGCGACGGCGAGGCAGTCGACGTCGCCGGCGAGGTGGGCGAAGATCCCGTCTGGGGTGTGGTGCACGATGTTGAACCGCCCCTTAGCGCTGCTGCCGGTGCCCCTGGCGGTGAGCTGGACCTGTACTCGGTCGCTGTCGAGCGGCCCGGCCCCGCCGCCGGTGACGGCGGGTGCCGGTGTCGCACCCGCGCCGGCGGCCGAAACGATCAGGGCAACCACCGAAGCGAGTGCGGCGATGCCTGTTGCTGAACGGCAGGGGCCGTTCATCGCTGCTCCCAGAGCTGCTCGTCGAGGCGGGCGGCGTTGGTGTTGACGACCTGGAGGACGGCTCGGAGCTCCTCGGCGGGGCTGAGCTCGAACATCTCGGTGTCCTCGAGGAACACGGGTACGTGGCCGGGCGCCTCTCTCTCCCTGCTCGTGGCCCCGGCGCTGGTCGGTTCGGCCGGATTGGGGAGGATCGTGCCGGGCGCAGGTTGGACAGAGGTTGGCGACGGGTTGTGAGATCAGGCCTGCACGATGGCGGTGTAGACGGCTTCGGTCTCCGCGGAGGGCGGCACGCCCAGCTCTTCGGCCAGCACGGTGCGGCAGCGTTGGTAGGTGCGCAGCGCCTCGGCCCGGTTCCCGGCCACTGCGTGGACTCCCATGGCCAGCTTGCGCGCGCTAGGCGCGGATGGTCTACGGAGCCGGCCGGAAGCCATCCCCCACTTGTGCGCGCAAGGTTGAGAGAGTGAGGCCATGACGCCGCCCGACCATCAGCACGACGACCGATGCCTGCTCAGCCTCCGCGAGGTCGCAGCCGAGCTCGGCGTGACCCGCGCAGCCGTGAACTTCATGGTCCGCGACGGGCGGCTCACCGGCGAGCGCTGGGGCGCACGTTGGTACGTCTGCACCGAGGTCCTTGATTCGTTCCGTCATGGCTACCGCCCGGCGCCCTCCGCCGGCAAGAAGCTCGGCCCGCGCGCTGGGGAACCGAACATGATCGAGGTGGTCCGCGCTCTCCTCGAGGACTGGGGCGAGGCACGAGTCGACGAACTGAGCGAGGTCGTGAAACGCGATCCCGGCAACGTTCGCAAGTACCTCGCGATCCTCAAGGAGCGAGGCCTCGCCGTGAAGACGAGCTCCTGTACCTGGGCGCCGACCGACCGCGCCCGGCCGGCAACCACGGGTCTCGCGTCAACGTCGGTCTGATTGGGGCAGGCCCACCCTGCCCTCAGGTCTCTCCCACCACGCTGCGTGATCGGCGGCGTGACCTGCTCAACGGCCGTCACGGCGCTCAGCGCGAGCGCCGACGCAACTCGTTAGACAATCCGTTAGACGCCGGCCGATTTCAAGCACCAGAGAGGCCCTCCCCGACTGATCGGAAAGGGCCTCTGAACTGGGCTTCTTCGTTGGTGGCGGGGGCCCGATATGCGCATTGACTGCATCCCTCCGACTCGGGCGGTGAGCTCCTCCGGTCAGCCGGCGCGCTGGTCGAGCTCGTGCTCCACAGCGCGCCGGATCCAGCTCGACACCGACCGGTCGTCGGCCTCGGCCGCGGCCCGGAGCGCATCGAGCGTCTCAGGGTCGAAGCGCACCGGAACCATCTCGCTCAGGCTCCCGCGCCGACGGCGGCCCGGCCCCTGCGGGGTCTGGTTCTCCGGCTGGGCGTAGAAGTCGTACTCCTCGTCTCGGGTCATCTGCTTCTTGGTCATCGGTCCTCCCGGTAGCGGTCGGCGAGGTGGACGGCCGCCTCGTAGCGGCCGATCGGACGGCACTTCGTGGCATCACCGGAGTCCGTCGGCGCCAGCGGCACGACGAGGACCCGGCCTTCGACCTCGGCGACCATCAGCCAGTGCGCCGGAGGGATCGCCGGATAGAAGATCGGGTCGCTCTGCCACACGTCGTAGACGTCGTCGATGCCGAGCCTCGGGTGCTTGAACAGGTGAGCGGACTGGTCGTCGATCTCGAACGGGTCGTCGGCGTCCAGTTGCTCGAAGTCGAACGGCTCAGCCACACCAGGTGAGTGTATTACAACCGAGTACGGATGAGCGAAGCGTGGTTAGAAGTCGGGTGCCCAACGCCAAAGCCGACGCCGCTGGCAACCTGACCGTACCGGCCCAGTTGCCCGACAGCCTCACGCGCGCGTCACCCACCCACACCACTGGATCGACCCGATGCCGATCCGGCACCGTCCCGACAACCCCGGTCGGCGCCTGACCGACCGAGCATGCGATCCCCGGCTGACGCGCGCGCCAGGTCCGCCGTCGGCCCAGCTGCCGTCACACCGGGCCCGTACCCTGTTGATGGACGGATGCGTGTCGTTGCACGACCCAGGGGGGATCGCAGTGAGAGCTGAAGCTGTCGTGGACCGGCTTCTCACGCACGCGGCCGAGGCCCTGATCCGGAAGCCTTCCCGGCGCCCGAACTGGCTCCCGAAGAGCTTCCCCATGAAGCTGATTTGGGTGTGGCTACTTCGCGTCGAGTAGCCACGTGTCCTTCCGGTAGAGCCGCAACTGGTCCTGGTAACTATTCAGGCTGCCGCAGCAGCGGCTTGAGCTGGCAGCGTCCATGGACTGCCGTTGAACAGCTGAGCAAGTAGGTCGAAGGGGTTGAGGCCGTGCTTGCGACCGGTCTCGATGTAGCTGCGCA
>JBOGHR010000494.1:0-6129 GCA_050744905.1 Acidimicrobiales bacterium | reverse complement strand
GCCGGGTGCTGAACGTCTGCGGCACGGGCCCCACCGTGGCCGCCGCCCGGGCCCGGGCCTACGGCGCCGTCGGGCGCATCTCGTTCCCCGGGATGCAGTACCGGGAGGACATCGCCGCGTGAAGGTGGCCGTGCTCATGGGGTCGCCCAACGACCGCGACAAGATGAAGGGGGCGGCGGCCATGCTGGAGCGCTTCGGCGTGAAGTGCTACGAGCGGGTCATGTCGGCCCACCGCACGCCGGGCGAGGTGGCGGCCTTCGCCTCGTCGGCCCGGGAGGAGGGGTTCGCGGCGGTGATCTGCGGGGCCGGGATGGCGGCCCACCTGGCCGGCGTGGTGGCCGCCCACACCACGCTGCCCGTCATCGGCGTGCCCCTGTCGGGCGGCGCCCTGGGCGGCGTGGACGCCCTGTACGCCACCGTGCAGATGCCCAAGGGCATCCCCGTGGCCACCGTGGCCGTCGACGGGTCGGCCAACGCCGGCCTCCTCGCCGTGGCCATCCTGGCCGTCACCGACCAGGCGCTGGCCGCCCGGCTGGCCGAGTTCCGAGCCGGGGGCGCCCGTTGATCCCGCGCTACTCGATGCCGGAGATGGCGTCGCTGTGGACCGACGAGGCCCGCCTCGCCACCTGGCTGGAGGTCGAGGTCCTGGCCGTGGAGGCGTGGGCCCGCCTCGGGGTGGTGCCGGAGGCGGACGCCGCCGCCGTGCGGGCCCGGGCGCCGGAGGTCACCGCCGAGACGGTGCGGGCGGTGGCCGAGCGGGAGGCCGTCACCGACCACGACGTGGCCGCCTTCGTGGACGTGGTGCAGGAGGCGATCGGCCCCCCCGAGGGCAACTGGGTGCACTACGGCCTCACGTCGTCGGACGTGGTCGACACCGCCCTGGGCGCCACCCTGGCCCGGGCCGCCGACCTGCTGGTCGACGCCTCGAGCGGGCTGGTGGCGTCCCTCAAGCGCCGAGCGGTGGAGTTCCGCGACACGCCGATGGCGGGCCGCACCCACGGCGTCCACGCCGAGCCGACGACCTTCGGGGCCAAGCTGGCCCTGTGGTGCCTGCACGCCGACCGCGACCGGGCCCGGCTGCGGGCCGCCCGCCGGGCGGTGGCGGTGGGGAAGCTGTCGGGCGCCGTCGGCACCTACTCCAACGTGGACCCGTCGGTCGAGGCGCACGTGTGCGAGCGGATGGGGCTGCGGCCGGTGCCGTCCACCCAGGTGGTGGCCCGCGACCGCCACGCCGAGCTGCTGTGGGCCTGCGCGTCGGCCGGCGCCGGGGTCGAGATGATGGCCACCGAGGTCCGCCACCTCCAGCGCACCGAGGTGGGCGAGGCCTACGAGCCGTTCGGCGCCGGGCAGAAGGGCTCGTCGGCCATGCCCCACAAGCGCAACCCCATCACCTGCGAGCGGCTGTCGGGCCTGGCCCGGGTCCTGCGTGGGTACCTGGGCGCCGGCCTGGAGGACGTGGCCCTCTGGCACGAGCGCGACATCTCCCACTCGTCGGTCGAGCGCGTCGTCCTGCCCGACGCCACCCTCCTCACCTACTACCTGCTGCGGCGCATGACCGGGGTGGTCGACGGCCTGGAGGTGGACGCCGCCCGCATGCGGGAGAACCTGGAACGCTCCCACGGCCTGGTGTTCAGCCAGCCCGTGCTGCTGGCCCTGGTGGCCTCCGGCCTGCCCCGCGACGCCGCCTACCGGATCGTCCAGCGCAACGCCATGGCGGCGTGGGAGCAGGCCAAGAGCTTCCGGACGCTGCTGGAGGGCGACCCCGACGTCACCGTGGGCGCCGAGGCCCTCGACGAGGCGTTCGACCTGGCCCGCGCCGTCCGCCACGCCGGCCGCGTCCTCGACCACCTGGAGAGCGTCGACGCGGCCCCGGCGGGGTCGGGGCCCCACGTGCAGGAGGAGGGCGGGGCCGGCGCCCCGCCCGGGGAGGGAGCGTGAGCCTCGATCACCTGTACTCGGGCAAGGTGCGGGACGTCTACGACGCCGGCGGCGGGCGGCTCCTCTTCGTCGCCTCCGACCGGGTGTCGGCCTTCGACGTGGTCATGGACGAGCCCGTCCCCGACAAGGGCCGGGTCCTCACCGCCATGACCGTGTTCTGGCTGGAGGAGCTGGCCGACATCGCCCCCGGCCACCTCGTGTCCGTCGACCCGGCCGACTTCCCCGCCGGCGCCCACCAGATCGGCGACGCCGCCGGGCGCACGATGCTGGTGCGCCGGGCCGAGATGCTGCCCATCGAGTGCATCGTGCGCGGCTACCTCTCCGGGTCGGCCTGGAAGGAGTACCGGGCGTCGGGGACGGTGCACGGTGCGCCCATGCCCCCCGGCCTCCGGGAGTCCGACCGCCTCCCGGAGCCGGTGTTCACCCCGTCGACGAAGGCCACCGAGGGCCACGACGAGAACATCTCCTTCGCCGGCGCCTGCCGGCTGGTGGGAGACGGCGTGGCCGAGCGGGCCCGGGAGATCAGCCTGGCGGCGTACGCCCGGGCCGCCGAGCGGGCGGCGGCCCGGGGCATCATCGTGGCCGACACCAAGTTCGAGCTGGGCTTCATCGACGGCGCTCTGGCCCTGTGCGACGAGGTGCTCACGCCCGACTCGTCGCGGTTCTGGGCCGAGGCCGACTGGGCGCCGGGCCGTACCCCGCCCTCGCTCGACAAGCAGCCGCTGCGGGACTGGCTGGAGGCGTCGGGCTGGGACAAGTCGCCCCCGCCCCCGCCGCTGCCCGAGGTCGTGGTGGAGTCCATGCGCGAGCGCTACGTCACCGCCTACGAGCGCATCACCGGCCGGCGCTTCTCCGAGTGGCTGGGGGCGGGCGGGTGAGCCCCCGGTTCGACGTGCGGGTGGAGGTGTCCCTGCGGCCGGGTATCGCCGACCCCCAGGGGGCGACCATCGAGCGGGCCCTGCCCGCCCTCGGCTTCGGCGGCGTCGGCGGCGTGCGGGTGGGCAAGTCGATCCGGTTCTCGGTCGAGGCGGGCGACGAGGCCGAGGCCCGCAGCCTGGTCGAGGAGCTGTGCGCCCGGCTGCTGTCCAACCCCGTCATCGAGCAGACCGGCTTCGAGCTGGCGCCGTCGTGAGCCGCGTCGGCGTCGTCCTGTTCCCCGGCTCCAACTGCGAGCACGACGTGGTGGAGG
Organism: Acidimicrobiales bacterium; assembly: GCA_050744905.1. Classification (GTDB taxonomy): domain Bacteria; phylum Actinomycetota; class Acidimicrobiia; order Acidimicrobiales; genus DATLFN01. The sequence goes on along the minus strand of JBOGHR010000494.1, from coordinate 3,002 downwards.
CCGTCGAGTCGCTGGGGGGGAAGGGGGAGATCGTCTGGCACGGGTCGTCGTCCCTGCCCGACGTGGACGCCGTGGTCCTGCCCGGCGGCTTCGCCCACGGCGACTACCTGCGCCCGGGGGCGCTGGCCCGGTTCTCGCCGGTCATGGACGCCGTGCGCCGCTTCGCCGGCGAGGGCGGGCCGGTGGTGGGGATCTGCAACGGCTTCCAGGTGCTCACCGAGGCGGGGCTCCTGCCCGGTGCGCTCCAGAAGAACGCCGGGCTGAAGTTCCTGTGCACCACGGTGGAGCTGCGGGTGGAGACCACGCGGTCGGTCCTGACGTCGGCGGCCACAGCCGGCGACGTCCTTCGCATCCCCATCAACCACTTCGAGGGGAATTACACCTGTGGTCCCTCGACCCTCCACCGCCTGAAGGCCGAGGACCGGGTCGTCCTTCGCTATGTCGACAACCCCAACGGGTCGACCGACGACATCGCCGGCGTCTGCAACGAGGCCGGCAATGTGGTCGGGCTGATGCCCCACCCGGAGCGGGCGTCGAGCGCCCTGCTGGGCTCGGAGGACGGGCTCGTCCTGCTGCGCTCGCTGCTCTCCGGCGCCGGCGTGGCCGGCCGGTAGGCCTTCGACCTCATTCGTTCGCTTCGCTCACCCCATTCGGTCGAGTTGGATCGTGCTCCGGCGGGCGAGCGGAGCTCGCGCCGCCTCGAACGCGGCGAAGGTTTGTGGCCGGTCGGTAGCTTCCCTCAGCTGGCGCGGCGTTGGATGCCGGCTCGGCGGAGCACGGAGGCGTCCACGCCCGCCTCCCGCCAGGCGGCGAAGGTGATGCCCTTCCGGGCGCTGTACTCCTTGGCCACGGCGACGAAGTCCTCCTCCAGGGCGCCGAGGTCCACCGCCTCGGATTTCGATGCCAGCTCGGCCTCCAGGTTCATGCGCTCCTGGACGAGCTGGAGCCGGCCGAGGGGATCGGCCTCCTCCAGCCGATTGGCGATGTCGTCGAGCCGCCGGCTGATCGAATCCGTAGTGCGCTTGCGACCTCGCTTGGGGCGGTGGGCGTCGATCGCCTCCAGGTACCTTCGCACGATCCGGCCCTGCTCCCTTCCGACGGCGAGCGCCTCCTTGTGGGAGTCGGTCATAGTGGATTTCGTCTTCTTCACCCGAGGTGCCATGACCCAATGAAACCGCGCCTTCACCGAGATTTCAAATCAAAGCCTCGGCGGTCCCATTCCCTGGTCCGTCCCTCCGCATAGGGTGGACCTCGTGGAGGACGGTCTGGCGCGGGCCCTGGGGCTCACCGACGAGGAGGCGGGCGCCATCGCCGGGATCCTGGGGCGGGAGCCGAACCACCTCGAGCTGGCCATGTACGCCGTCATGTGGAGCGAGCACTGCTCGTACAAGTCGTCGAGGCTGCACCTGCGCCGCCTGCCCACCGATGGCTCCCGGGTCCTGGTGGGGCCGGGCGAGAACGCCGGCGTCATCGACGCCGGCGACGGCGTGGCGCTGGCCGTGCGGATCGAGAGCCACAACCACCCGTCCGCCGTCGAGCCCTACCAGGGCGCGGCGACGGGCGCCGGCGGCATCCTGCGGGACATCTTCACCATGGGCGCCCGCCCCATCGCCCTGCTCGACCCCCTCCGCTTCGGCCCCCTGGACGAGCCCCGTACCAGGTGGATCTTCGAGGGCGTGGTGAGCGGGATCTCGGGTTACGGCAACTCGGTCGGCGTGCCCACCGTCGGCGGGGAGGTCGTGTTCGACGAGACCTACGCCGACAACCCCCTGGTCAACGTCATGTGCCTGGGCGTCATGCCCGCCGAGCGCCTCGTGCTCGGCGCCGCCACCGGCGTGGGCAACCTGGCCGTGCTCCTCGGCTCCACCACCGGCCGCGACGGCATCGGCGGGGTCAGCGTGCTGGCCTCGGCCGGCTTCGGCGACGGCGAGGCCGACGCCGGCAAGCGGCCCAGCGTGCAGGTGGGCGACCCGTTCGAGGAGAAGCGGCTGATCGAGGCGTGCCTGGAGCTGCTGGACGCCGGCCTGGTCGTCGGCATCCAGGACCTGGGCGGCGCCGGCCTGACCTGCGCCACCAGCGAGACGGCCTCCCGGGGCGGGGTGGGGATGGACCTCCACGTCTCCGAGGTCCCGCGGCGCGAGCAGGGCATGGAGCCCTTCGAGGTCATGACCAGCGAGAGCCAGGAGCGGATGCTCGCCATCGTCACGCCCGAGTCGCTGGACCGGGTGGTGGAGGTGTGCCGGCGCTGGGAGGTCCGGGCGTCGGTGGTCGGCACGGTCACCGCCGGCGGCCGGCTGCGCGTCCTCGACCGCCCGGGAGGCGAGGTGCTGGCCGACGTGCCCGCCTCCTCCCTGCACGACGGGGCGCCGCTCTACGACCGGCCGATGCAGGCGCCTCCGCCGGCGCCGCCCATGGGGGAGCTGGCGTCGGCCGACGCCACCGCCGAGCTGCTGGACCTGCTGGAGGACCCGTCGTGGGTGTACCGGCAGTACGACCACCAGCTGTTCCTCAACACCGTCGAGGGGCCGGGCGGCGACGCCGCCGTCCTGGTGCTCAAGGCGCCCGGCCTGCAGCCGGCGCCGGGCGGTGCCCGCCGGGGCGTCGCCGTGTCGACCGACGGGAACGCCCGGTGGTGCGCCGTCGACCCCCGGGCGGGCACGGCCATGGTCGTGGCCGAGTCGGCCCTCAACGTGGCGTGCGCGGGAGCCGAGCCGGCGGCGGTCGTCAACTGCCTCAACTTCGGGAACCCCGAGCACCCCGAGGTGATGTGGCAGCTGTCGGAGGCCGTCGACGGCATGGCCGACGCGTGCCGGGCGCTGGGCCTGCCGGTGGTGGGCGGCAACGTGAGCCTCTACAACGAGAGCCGGGGCCGCGACATCGACCCCACTCCGGTGGTGGGCGTCGTGGGCCTGATCGAGCCGCTGGACCGCCGGCCGCCCGGCGCCGTCCTGGTGGACGCCGGCCGCCTGCTGCTGCTGGGCGCCACCGACCCCTCCCTGGGC
>JBOGHR010000493.1:0-17431 GCA_050744905.1 Acidimicrobiales bacterium | reverse complement strand
GATGAGGGCGCGCTTCGGTGCCATTCGGCCGAAGAGCTTACGGGGCGATGGCGGCAGCGGCTTATCGGTACCTTGCCCACCGTGTCTGCTCCAAGCATGTTCGAGGACCACGGGTGAAGGCAGTCATCCTCGCCGGCGGGATGGGTACGCGGCTCAGCGAGGAAACGGAGCTTCGGCCCAAACCCATGATCGAGATCGGCAGCATGCCGATCCTCTGGCACATCATGAAGTACTACGGGCACTTCGGCTACGACGACTTCGTCATCGCCCTGGGCTACAAGGGCGAGGTCATCAAGAAGTACGTGGTCGACTACGCCTCGCTCACCGGCGACCTCACCGTGCGGCTGGCCCGGGGCGAGGTGCGGGCCCACGAGGTGGAGCGCGACGACTGGACGGTCACCCTGGTCGACACCGGCCAGTCGACGGCCACCGGCGGGCGGGTGAAGCGGCTGCGCGAGCACCTGGGGGAGGAGACGTTCATGCTCACCTGGGGCGACGGCGTGTCGACGGTCGACCTGGACGCGCTGCTGGCGTTCCACCGGTCCCACGGGAGGCTGGCGACGGTGACGGCGGTGCGGCCGCCGGCCCGGTTCGGGCACCTGGAGCTCGACGGGGACCGCATCGTCGAGTTCTCCGAGAAGCCCCAGGTCGGGGAAGGTTGGATCAACGGGGCCTTCTTCGTGCTCGAGCCGGCGGTGCTGGACTACATCGAGGGCGACGACACCCAGTTCGAGCGGGAGCCGCTCGAGCAGCTGGCCAAGGACGGCCAGCTCATGGCCTACAAGCACGACGGCTTCTGGCAGTGCATGGACACCATCCGGGACCGCAAGCTCCTGGAGTCGCTGTGGGCGACCAACCCCCCGTGGAAGGTGTGGCGATGACGCGGATCCTGGTCACCGGGCACGACGGCTATATCGGCCGCGCCCTCGTCCCCATGCTGGTCGGGCAGGGCCACGAGGTCGTCGGCCTGGACTCGTTGCTCTTCGCCGGCTGCGACTACGGCACGGCCGCCACCGCCGTGCCCACCCTGGCCAGGGACGTGCGCGACGTCACCGAGGCCGACCTGGAGGGCTTCGGCGCCGTCGTCCACCTGGCCGGCATCTCCAACGACCCCCTGGGCAACCTCAACCCGGCCTGCACCGACAGCATCAACCACCTGGGCACGACCCACGTCGCCCGGGTGGCCAAGGCGGCCGGCGTGGGGCGCTTCCTGTTCTCGTCGTCGTGCAGCCTCTACGGGGCGGCGGGCGACGACGTGCTGGACGAGACGGCCGCCTTCAACCCGGTCACGCCCTACGGCGTCTCCAAGGTCGACTCCGAGCGCGACCTGCTGGCGCTGGCCGACGACCGGTTCTCGCCCACCTTCCTGCGCAACGCCACCGCCTACGGGTACTCCTCCCGGCTGCGGGGGGACCTGGTCGTCAACAACCTGGTCGGCTACGCCGTGGCCACCGGCGAGGTGCGGATGAAGAGCGACGGCACGCCGTGGCGGCCCCTGGTGCACGTCGAGGACATCTCCCTGGCGTTCTGCGCCCTGCTGGAGGCGCCCCTCGACCTGGTCCACTGCCAGGCGTTCAACGTGGGGCGCACGTCGGAGAACTACCGGATCCGCGAGGTGGCGGCCATCGTGGAGGACGTGGTGCCCGGCTCCCGGATCACCTTCGCCGCCGACGCCGGGCCCGACCTGCGCAACTACCGGGTGAGCTGCGAGCGCATCGAGACCACCGTCCCCGGGTACCGGCCGGTGTGGACGGTGCGCCGGGGGGTCGAGCAGATGCTGGCCGCCTACCTGGAGCACGGCCTGACGCTGGACGACCTCACCGGCGGGCGCCTCCAGCGCATCGCCCGCGTTGTGCACCTGCTGGGCGAGGGCCGCCTCGACGACACGCTGCGCTGGACCACCGCGGCCAGCGCCGCCGGCACGCCGACGTGAGCGCCGACGTGGCCTGCCGCTCGTGCGGCGGGACGGGGCTCGAGGTGTTCCTGTCCCTCGGCAAGCTCCCGTTGCCCGACGCCTTCCTCTCCGCCGAGGCGCTGGCCGGCCCCGAGCCCCGCTTCCCGCTGGACGTGGCGGTGTGCCCCCGCTGCGCCCTGGTGCAGATCACCGAGGAGGTGCCGCCCGAGAAGCTGTTCGTGGAGAACTACCTGTACTTCTCCTCCTTCTCCGACGCCCTCCTCCGCCACGCTCGCGACCACGCCGAGGGCCTGATGGCGTCGCGCCGGCTGGGCCCCGACAGACTGGTGGTCGAGCTGGCCAGCAACGACGGGTACCTGCTCAAGAACTTCGCGGCGGCCGGCATCCCCGTGCTCGGCATCGACCCCGCCCCCGAGCCGGCGGCCGCCGCCGAGGCGGCCGGGATCCCCACCCTGCGGGAGTTCTTCGGCGTCGACCTGGCCCGCCGGCTGGTCGCCGACGGGCGGCGGGCCGACGTGATCGTGGCCAACAACGTCATGGCCCACGTGCCCGACCTCAACGGGTTCGTGGCCGGCATGGCCGTCCTGCTGGCCGACGACGGGCTGATCACCGTCGAGAACCCCTACGTGCGCGACCTGGTGGACCACGGCGAGTTCGACACCATCTACCACGAGCACTTCTGCTACTTCTCGTGCACGTCGGTGGACACCCTGGTGCGCCGCCACGGGATGTTCCTCAACCACGTCGAGTACTTCCCCGACCTGCACGGCGGGACCCTGCGCTGGCACACCGCCAAGCGCGAGGACCCGTCGGCGGCCGTGCGCGAGCACCTGGCCGAGGAGCGCCGCCGGGGCGTCGACACCCCGGCGTTCTACCGGGACTTCGCCGCGCGCGTGGAGAAGATCCGTGCCGACCTCGTGTCCTTGCTGCGGGAGCTCAAGGACGGGGGCGCCCGGCTGGCCGGCTACGGGGCGGCGGCCAAGGCCACCGTCCTGCTCAACTACGCCGGGATCGGCACCGAGCTGCTGGACTTCATCGTCGACCGCAACGTGCACAAGCACGGGCTGCACATGCCGGGCGTGCACATCCCCATCACCGGTCCCGAGGCGCTGCTGGAGCGGGCGCCGGACTACACCGTGATCCTGGCGTGGAACTTCCGCGACGAGATCGTGGCCCAGCAGGCCGAGTACGCGGCCCGGGGCGGCCGCTGGGTCGTGCCGATCCCCGCGGTGGAGGTCGTGTGAGCGCGACCTGCCCGGCGTGCGCGGCCGGTGCCCCGGAGCGGTTCCACTCCCAGCGCGGCATCCCCACCAACAGCTGCCTCCTGCTGCCCACCCGCCAGGAGGCCCTCGCCTACCCCCGGGGCGACCTCGACCTGGCGCTCTGCCCGGCGTGCGGGTTCGTGTGGAACGCCGCCTTCGACCCGGCGCTGGCCGAGTACTCCGGCCGCTACGAGGAGACCCAGGCGTTCTCGCCCCGCTTCGTGGAGTTCAGCCGCTCGCTGGCCAAGCGCTGGGTGGAGGAGTTCAGCCTGCACGACCGCTCGGTGCTGGAGATCGGCTGCGGCAAGGGCGAGTTCCTCGTCCACATGGCCGAGGCGGGGCTCGGCCGTGGCACCGGCATCGACCCCGGCGCCAATCCCGACCGCATCGACCCCCAGTGGGGGGGCCGGCTGTCGTGGATCGTCGACTTCTACTCGGACCGGTACTCGCACCTGGGCGCCGACGCCATCGTGTGCCGGCACACCCTCGAGCACATCGCGCCCGTCGGCGAGTTCGTCGCCATGCTGCGGCGCACCATCGGCGACCGCCTCGACACGGTGGTCCTCTTCGAGCTGCCCGACGTCCAGCGGGTCCTCGACGAGATCGCCTTCTGGGACGTGTACTACGAGCACTGCTCGTACGTCACCGCCGCCTCCCTCGCCTCGCTGTTCGCCCGCTCGGGCTTCGAGGTGCTCGACGTCTCGCTCGCCTACGACGACCAGTACCTGCTCCTCGAGGCCAGGCCGGCGCCCGCGGCGACGGCCAGCCCCGTGCCGTTCGACGCGGCGGCCATGCGCGCCTCGGTCGAGCACTTCGCCCGGGCGTACGCCGAGCAGGTCGATTCGTGGGCGGCGACCACGGCCGAGGTCGCGGCCGCCGGCGGGCGGGTCGTCATCTGGGGCGCCGGGTCCAAGGGCGTGGCGTTCCTCAACGCCCCCGGCATCGGCGACAACGTCGACGTGGCGGTGGACGTCAACCCCTACAAGGCGGGGATGTTCATGGCCGGCACGGGCCACGCCATCGTCGCTCCCGAGACGCTGGTCGAGCGCCCGCCCGACCTGGTCGTCGTCATGAACCCCGCCTACACGGGGGAGATCACCGGCCAGCTGGCCGGCCTCGGCGTGGCGCCGAGGGTGGAGGCGGTCTGACGTGGCGGCCGGCGGCCGGGCCCGGGTGCTCCACGTGCTGCCCGACCTCGCCATCGGCGGGGGGCAGACCATCGTGCTGAACCACGTCCGCCACGCCGACCGGTCGCGCTTCGACGTCGACGTCGTCCAGCTGCACCCCGCCGACGACCTGGCCCCGGCGTTCGCCGAGGCCGGTTCGCCGCCAGAGCTGCTGCCCACGCCGCCGTCGCCGAGGACGGTGGCCGAGCTGCGCCGGCGGGTGCGCCGGGCCGACGTCGTCCACGTCCACTCCGACGAGGACCGCAAGCTCGCCCAGCTCGCCGCGCTGGGCACGGGGGTCCCCGTCGTCGGCCACCTGCACGCCGAGTGGGTCCACCTGGGCCCCAAGGTCCCGGCGGGCGCCTCCACCGCCCGGCGGGCGCGGGGGCGGGCCCTGGGGGCGGTGCGCGACGCGGTCGAGCGGCGCACCGTGGCCCACTACGTGGCCGAGTCGGCCGACGTGGCCCGCCTGTTCCGCCCGCTGGTCACCCAGCCCATCACCGTGCTCCGCCAGGCCATCCCCGTGGACCGCTTCGACGGCGCCGCCCAGCGGGCCGCCGCCGGCGGGCTGCGGGCCACCCTGCGCCCGGGCCCCGGGCCGGTGCTGGTGAACGTGAGCCGCATGGTCCCCGGAAAGGGGCACCTCCACCTCCTCGACGCGTTCCGGGCGCTGCTCGACGCCCAGCCGTCGGCCACGCTCGTGCTGGTCGGCGACGGTCCCGAGCGGGGCGCCGTCGAGCGCCGGGCCGGCGAGCTCGGCGTCGAGGGCGCGCTGCGGCTGCTCGGCAACCGCCACGACGTCCCCGAGATCCTGTCCCTCGCCGACGTGTTCGTGTTCGCCTCCGAGTCCGAGGGCTTCGGGCTGGCCGTGCTGGAGGCCATGGCCGCCACCAAGCCGGTGGTGGCGTTCCGGCTGCCGGCCGTCGAGGAGTTCGCTTCGGACGGGGAGTCGGCGCTGCTGGTGGACCGGGGCGACTTGGCGGCGTTCGCCGCCGCCGTGCAGAAGGTGCTGGCCGACCCGGCGCTGGCCTCGGCGCTGGGCCGGTCGGGCCGGGCCACGGTGGAGCGGCGGTTCCCGGCCGACGCCGTGGCGCGAACGTTCGAGGGAGTCTACGACGAGGTGCTCGCCGGGCGACGGCGGGAGGGAGGGCGGCGATGAGGGTCCTGATAACCGGCGGCGCCGGCTACATCGGCTCGCACCTGGTGGACCGGCTGTGCGAGGAGGGCCACCAGGTCACCGTCCTCGACAACCTCACCACCGGCAAGGCGCGCAACATCGGGCACCGGCTGGGAGCGATCCGGTTCATCAACGGCTCGATCCTCGACGCCGCCCTGGTCGACCGCGAGGTGGAGCGGGCCGACCTGGTGTTCCACCTCGCCGCCGCCGTGGGCGTACGCCACATCGTGGAGTCGCCCCTCGAGTCCCTCCTCGTCAACACCAAGGGGACCGAGCACGTGCTGGCGTCGTGCTTCCGCTACTGGCGGCGCGTCCTCGTGGCGTCCACCTCCGAGGTGTACGGGCGGACGTCGAAGATCCCCATGCACGAGGACGACGACCGGGTCCTGGGGCCGACCACCGTGCACCGCTGGTCGTACTCGACGGCCAAGGCCATCGACGAGCACCTGGCCCTAGCGTACCACGCCCAGGGGCTGCCGGTGGTGATCGTGCGCTACTTCAACAGCTACGGCCCCCGCCTCGACCCGCGCGGGTACGGGTCGGTGGTCGCCAACTTCCTCCGCCAGGCCCTCGCCGGCCAGCCCCTCACCGTCCACGGCGACGGCGGCCAGAGCCGGTGCTTCACCTACGTCGACGACACGGTGGGGGGCACCCTGCTCGCCGGCTTCAGCGAGGCGGTCACCGGCAAGGTGGTCAACCTGGGCAACCCCCGGGAGACGACCATCCTCCAGCTGGCGGAGATGATCCGGGAGTACGTGGGCTCCACCTCGCCCGTCGAGCCCACCTCGTACGAGAGCTACTACGGCCCCGGGTTCGCCGACACCCGCCGCCGCGTGCCCGACGTCTCCCGCGCCCGCGAGCTGCTCGGGTGGGAGCCCACGGTCTCGCTCGAGGAGGGCCTCGGCCGTACCTACGAGTGGTGGAAGCAGACCCATGGCAACGGGCGCTGAACCGGTCTTCGGCGCCCGACCGTCGCCCGCTCGCGCCGCGGGGACGGGCCGGTCGTGACGAACGCTTTCGCGCTGGCCCGCGGCATGCCCCGACGGGCGGCACACGCCACCAAGCCCGCCATACGGCGCGCCTGGCGGCGGGCCGTGCTGGCCCGCGCCATCGACGAGACGGCGGCCGCCGCTGGCCGCAGCACCGTCGTGGTGGCGCCGCATCCCGACGACGAGACGCTGGGGTGTGGCGCCACGATCGCACGCAAGCGGGCGGCCGGCACCGACGTGACCGTCGTGATCGTCACCGACGGGCGCCTCTCCCACCATTCCTCCGCTCTCTCGCCCGACGACCTGGCCGCCGTGCGGGCGGAAGAGGCCCGTGCTGCGTGCTCGCGGCTCGGCGTGGACGCCTCGCGCCTCCACCTCCTCGGCTTTGAGGAGGGGACACTGGCAGCGCGGCACGAGGAGGTCACACGGCGCGTGTCTGAGATCCTTGACGACGCCGCGCCGTCCGAGGTCTTCACGACCTGCGCATCCGATTGGCACCGGGACCACCAGGCGGTGAGCGCGGCGACGAGGACTGCGGTGGGCGCCGCCGGCCGGCGACCGCGGCTGCTGGAGTTCCCGGTGTGGTTCTGGGTCGACGGACCGTGGCGCGCCGACATGGGATCGGGCCCGCGGCACGTGGCCCGGTTCCTCCTCGACCCCGCCCGCGCCGCCCGCTTGCACGCCGTCACGGTTCGCACAGGGCCGCACTTGCTCGCAAAGCGAGCAGCGCTTGCCGAGTACCGCAGCCAGACCACCAAGCTCACCGGCGAACCCGACTGGGCCGTCATGGAGGACGAGCTGCTGTCGCTGTTCCTCGGCCCGGCGGAGCTCTTCCTGCCCGTCAACCTGCCACTGCGACGATGACGGCCACCAGCCGGCAGACCAGGGTGTCGTTCCGGGACGACTTCGACGACGATCGGACGGCGGGCACCGTCGTCGGATCCGTCGCCGGCACCGGTGCCGTCCGCAAGGGCGTCGATGCCGAGGGAGTGATGGCCATAGACCACGGTGCCCTGCGTATCCGGCCGCTCGCCAAGCCCGGGTGGGGCCGCGAGGGAGTCGCCTACGGTCCGTTCCCTCGCATGGCCGGGCTCACCGTGGCCGCTCGCGTCCTGAACGGCCACAACTCCTCGCAGACCTATTACCACCCCGAGACACGCCGCCAGCGCCTCCGGAGGCTCTCCAACGACGCGCGCCGGCTCAGGTTCCGCCGGCCGATGCACTTCGAGAACCTGGCGGTCGGCTGGTTCGGAGCCGAGGCGCCTGCAGACCCGCTCGCCGCCGGGAACGCCTTCGTCATGCACGCCGCCAATCGGGACAACGGCGAGCTGTGGGCCGCCGTTGGCCACCGGCCCCTGCGCGCCGCGCTCGGCGTGCAGAACCTCGACATCGTCTACGTGGTGGCGCTACGCGAGCGGGGCGCCATGTACTACGCGATGAGCACGCCGGGCGCCGCCGGCTTGGGCCCCGAGCCGTTCCTGCGCCCGCTCGCCCTCGACAGCCACGACGCGACGCCGACCGTGTTCGCCGGCGTTCACCAGCGCATCCTCGGCGAGGTCGGGTACCGGGTCGATACTCGGGTCAGCGCCGTGTGTGCCGAGATCGTGGAGACGTGGGCGGCCTGGTACGGGTCGGCGGGCATCGCCGACCGCATGACGGGTGTGGGCGATCTCGACGGCTCGCCGACCGAGACCGGCGGGCGCTGGCGTGCCACCGAGGGCCGGCTCGTCCGCTCGGGACGCGGCACGGCGGGTGCCGGCGAAGCGACGGTCACGGCCGCCGGGCCGATGGGGCTCGTCGCTGCGGTGGCGGCCGCCGGTACGGAGGGTGGGTGCGTGGGCCTGGTGTTCCGGGCCACCGGCGCCACCCGCTGGGTCGTCCGCGTGGGCCCAGGCGGTACCGAGCTGGTGCGGACCGGCCCCGGTGACGACGAGGTGGTGGCGACGAGCGCCGGGGTGCCGCTGCTGCCCGGCCGGGAGCGCACCGTGCAGATCAGCGACGACGGGCTCGCCATCGGCGTCCATGTCGACGGCCACCTCGTGTTCGACGGTTGGATCCACGACGGGCGGGAGGCGTCGGCCGATGGCGTCGGTGTGGCCGTCTCCGGGGGCGGGGTCGTTCGCGACCTCGAGGCTCACCCCCGCCGGATCGCCCTTCCCGACGCACTGGGCGTCGGCCCGCCATGGATGCTCGTGGGCGACGAGACGGCGGTCGAAGAGCGCTTCGACGCCGAGGCGCCCGATCTCCACGGCGTGACGACCGAGAGCGGCCAGGTCCCTTGGGAGCGGACACTGGGGGCCGGGGTGATCGAGTTGCCGCCGGCGGTCGGCGGCGCCCGGGTCAAGGCCACGCGGGAGGCGCCGAACCCGGGCCGCACGTTGTACACGGTCGCCTGGCCCGATCCGTCCTGCGCCGACGTCGAGATCGAACTCGTCCCCCCGGGGACAGAACGCCACGAGGGCGAGAAGTGCCGAACCGGGCTGGTGTTCTGGCAGGACGAGGACAATTACCTGATTGCCAACGTGTACCTCGACGACGTGTATGACGGGGCCTCGGTGTCGACCTTCTACCACCTCGGCGGGCACGAAGACATGTACGACGCCGTATGGTCGCTGGTGTGGCCCGTGCTCTGGGGTCGCCCGTGCCGACTGCGTGTCGCGTTCGACGGACACCGCTTCATGGCATGGCACGACGGTCGTCCCGTGCTGGTGCGCGCGCTCACCGACGTCTACCGGGCCACGTCGCCGATACGGATCGCGCGAGTGGGGATCGTCGTCAACGAGGAGTGGGGCAACGACACCGGGACGATGATCAACCATTTCCGGGCCCGCCGCTCAGCCGTCCGGCCCTGACATGCTCCCCGAGCTGCTCGACGTCCTACGGTGCCCCGCCACCGGTGTTCGCCTGGCGCTCGACGTGCTCGAGCGCGAGGGCGACGACGTCAGGTACGGGGTGCTGCGCGCCGAAGGGGAAGAGTACCCGGTGCTGGCCGGGATACCCGTGCTTCTGCGCGGCCACGACGACGCCGTGCGGCTCCTGTGGTCGGGCCGATTGGCCGACGCGGCCGCCGCCGCCCTTCTGCGCCAGCTGTCGCCGTCGCGACTCGGGCGCCTCGCCGGTGTCCTCGGCGCCTTCAACGGGACGCGCCGCGCCGGGCGCGTCGTGGGGCGCCTGGACCGCCGGCGCCTCGGCACCGCGTTGGCGACGCTCCTCGACCCAGGCAGCCTGGACCCCCTCGCCCTCGTCCGGCTCGGCTTCGAGGGGTGGGGCGAGCGGAACACCGAGGCGGTGCACTACTTCACCTACCGGTTCGGAACGCCGCGCCATCTCGTCGCCCTGGCCGCTACGGAGACGGCGGCCCCCGATGCTGGTCTCCTGCTCGACCTCGGGTGCGGCGTCGGCCACCTCACGTGGGGCCTCGGGCAGCGTTTCGGCGACGCCCGCACGGTGGGGCTCGACCTGTCCCTGTTCCAGCTGTGGGCGGCGCGCGGCGTCGCCGAGAACGGCCGGTTCGTGTGCGGAGACGCCACCATGCTCCCGTTCGCGTCGGGCTCGTTCGGACTCGTGCTCGCCTCGGACGTCCTGTCGTTCGTGCGCGAGAAGTGGGCCGTCGCCCGTGAGGCTGCCCGCGCCCTCGCCCCCCACGGGACCCTGGCCGTCGTCGCGGTGAAGAGCTCGCTCCACCCGCACGTGTACGCCGGCATGCCGGTGCCGCCGCACGCCTGGCGCACGCTCGCCGCGCCCCTCCCGGCCTACCTCTATGCCGACGACCGCGTGCTCGAGCGCTACTTCGACGGCCTTCCGCTCGATGCCCAGGACGCAGGGGACACGGCGACCTCGCCGACCGTCACGCTCTTGGCCGGCGCCCGCAGCGCCGGCAGCCACCCGACCCATCGGCAGTGGCCTGCCCCATCGCCGTGGCCGCACGCACGGGGGCCGCTCGGCATAAACCCCCTGCTCCGACCCGTCGCCGAGCGCGAGGACAGCGTTGTGTTCCGCCGCCGGTTCCCCTCGGCGTACTTCGCCCGGGACAACCCTCCGCTGGCCGACCTCCTCCCCGAGGAGGTCACGATCCCGCGGGCCGCCGTGGACGGGGACCGGCTCATCCCCCACATGGTCGCCGACCTGGTGGCGTCCACGGCAGTGCTTGCCCTGCCGGACCTGTACCGCAGCGGCAGGCTTCCCGTTGCCGGGGACGGCGTCGGGACGACGCCATGACACCCGCGTCCCCCAATCGGCTCGGCGGCGACCGGCTCGGGCCGGCGGCACGGTGTCGGCGGGGATCCCCTCCCTCCCGCCGGATCGTCCGGCCATTCGCCCGCGGTTCAGACGGGCGTGGCGACAAGGTGGAGGACGTGCCAGCCGCCGCGGACATACGACGGCGGCAGGACCCGCACGTCGAACGACAGCTCGCCGAGCATGGCGGTGACTTCGCGGACCTTGGCCTCCAGCACGTCGCCTTCGGGTGCGTCGAGCTCGCACACCACCGTCGGCCGGTGGCTCGCCAGGGTGGCCGACAGGCCGTTGATCACGTCGGGCTCCACCCCCTCGACGTCGATCTTCACGGCGTCGGGCGGCCTCACCTCTCCGGCAGCGACCAGGTCGTCGATCCGAACGGTGCGGACCTCGAGCTTCCCCGTCGCATCCCGGCCGGCGTCCGCCTCGGAGAGGCTGGCACCTCCCGGGTGGCGGGTCACAACAAGCGTCGCCGTCCCCGTCCGGTAGCTGGCCGCTGCCTCGATCACGTGCACGTTGGCGAGCTCGTTGCGCGCCGCGTTCGCCCGGGCCTCGGCCGCGACGCCGGGGACCGGCTCGAAGGCGTACACGGCGCCCTCGGCGCCCACGAGGCGTGCCGCCATCAGTCCGAAGAAGCCCACGTTGGCTCCGATGTCGTAGAAGACGTCGCCGCGCGAAAGCGCGTCCCGGATGGCCTCCTGCACCGGGAGCTCGTTCGTGCCGTCCGCATAGTCGGCGCTGGCCAGCGCCGTGCCCATGACCAGGCCGTCGCCCACGCCCCCCCTGACCCGGACCTCCCGGGGAACGCCGACCAGCCTGCGACGGATCCATCCTCGTGGGCCCACGCCGCTCCTCCCCCCGCGCGCCTGCTCCTACGGTGGTTCGGATGACCACACCGGACCACGCGGTCGACCGACCTTACCGTCCGCTCGCCCGATGCCCCGTCTGCGGCGTGCCGGGAGGAGGTCCGATCTTCACGGCGGGCCGCGTGCCGGTGCTCTGCAACGCCCTCTTCGCCACCGGCGAGGAGGCCCGCAACGCCACCGTCGGCTCGATCGACCTGGTCCTCTGCGACTCCTGCGGCCTGGTCTGGAACGCCGCCTTCGACCAGTCCGCTGTCGCCTACTCCCCGGCATACGAGAACTCGCTCCATTTCTCCCCCCGGTTCCGGGCCTTCGCCACCGACCTGGCCAGGGACCTGGTGCGGCGGCACGCGCTGGCGGGACGCACGGTCCTGGAGATCGGCTCCGGGAAGGGCGACTTTCTGGAACTGCTGTGCGATGCCGGAGTCGCCCGTGGCATCGGCTACGACCCGAGCTACGCCGGTGACATGCCGGCGCGTCCGAGCCTGAGGTTCGTCCCGTCGCTCTTCCCCGAGCGGGCCATCGACGATGCGGACTTCGTGTGCGCCCGGCACGTGCTCGAGCACCTCAGCGCCCCCGCCCGGCTGATGCGCAACCTTCGGCAGGCCATCCCCGCCAGGCGCAGGGTCGGCTTCTACATCGAAGTCCCCGACGGGACATACCTCCTGCGCACGCTGGCCATCTGGGACGTCATCTACGAGCATCCGCTGCACTACACGGCGCAAGCGTTGACACGGCTGCTCGCCGACGCCGGGTTGCCGGTCACGCGCGTCCTCACTTGCTTCGGCGACCAGTACCTCGCGGCCGAGGGGGCGACCGACTCCGCCACGCCGGTCGCCCCGGCGGACGACCGCCGGGCGTTGCGCCACCTCGCGTCCGAGTTCGCCCACCGGGCAGCCGACCTTCGGAACCGGTGGGTCGGTCGGCTGACCACGCTCCTCGACGCCGGCCCCGTCGCCCTTTGGGGAGCGGGCTCGAAGGGCGTGACCTTCCTGGCCACGGTGCCCGGAGCCGACGAGGTCGCCGCGGTCGTCGACGTCAACCCCCGCAAGTGGGGACGTCACGTTCCCCTGACCGGCCACGTCGTGGTGCCCCCATCGGACCTTCGACGACTTCGCCCAGCGGCGGTGGTACTGCTGAATCCGATGTACCAGGAAGAGGTTGAAGCCACGATGGCGGAGTCAGGGATCGACGCCTCGCTCGTCATCGACCCGTCGTGACGGCAAGCGCCCGCCACACTCGGCGGCCCACGGGTCCCAATGCCCGTCCTTGAGAGCGACGGGCCCGACGGCACGAACGAAGGGGCATGGCCCCCCGGTACCGCGCCCGTCAACGCACCATGAGCGAGCCGGAGCGACGCGGCCTCGCCGAGGGCCCTCTGAGCCGGACCGTGGCGAAGGCACTCGGATGGAGCACGCTGGCGCAGGTCCTCGGGCGGGCCGGCAGCTTCGCGGTGGGGATCGTCCTGGCGCGCCTGCTGACGCCGGAGGACTTCGGCCTGTACGCGGTCGCCCTCGTCGCCATCAACCTGCTCATCGTCGCCAACGACCTCGGCGTCATCGCCGCCGTCATCAGGTGGCAAGGGGACGTGCGTGAAGCGGCGGGGACGGCAGCGACCCTGTCGCTACTCTTCAGCGCAGCCCTCTTCGCGGCCGTCTTCGCGGTAGCTCCGGTGTTCGCCAGGGCCATGGGTTCGCCGTCGGCAGCCAACCTGGTGCGGGTCATCGCCATAGCGCTGCTCATCGACGGGGCGTCGGCCGTACCTCAGGCCATCCTCGTGCGCGAGTTCCGGAACGACCGGCTCGCCCTCGCCGAGCTCGGCGGCTTCCTGACGGGAACGCCCGTCACGATAGCGATGGCGGTCCTCGGCGCCGGTCCGTGGAGCATCGTGGCGGGACGTGTCCTCGGTGCGTCCGCCGTCGCCGTCATCGTGGTCGTCTCGGCGCCGATCCGGATGTGGCCGAGCTTCGACCGTGACGTGTCCCGCCAGCTGATCCGTTTCGGCGCACCCCTCGCCCTGAGCGCCGTCGTGGCCCAGGCCGTGCTGAACGTCGACTACATCGTGGTCGGCCGGGCCCTCGGTCCGGTCGACCTCGGTATCTACCTCCTCGCCTTCAACCTCTCGAGCTGGCCGGCGAGTCTCGTCAGCACCGCCGTCGCCCGGGTGGCGTTCGCCGGGTTCAGCCGCCTCGTCGAGGACCACAGCCGGCTCGCGATGGCCTTCCCACGCTCCATCGGGGTCGCGCTGTCGATCCTGGCGCCGATGGTCGTGGTCTTGGCCGTCCTCGCGCCGGAGGTCATCGAGTTCCTCTACGGCTCCAAGTGGCTGCCCGCCGCCACGCCACTCCGCTTCCTGGTTCTGCTCGGCGGCATGCGGATAGTCATCGACCTCCTGATGGATCTCACGATCGCCGACGGACGGCCGGGTGTCGCCCTGGTAGTGCGGGCGCTGTGGCTGGTGGCCGTCGTCCCCTCCCTGGCGGTCGGCGCTTCGGCGGCCGGGCTCGCCGGTGTGGGCGCTGCGCACGTCGCCGTTGCCGCCCTGGTCGTCCTCCCCCTGCTCCTGATCGACGCCGGCCGATCGGGCATCCGCACGCGGCGGCTGGCCGAACAGGCCGTGCGCCCACTGCTCTCCACCGCGGCGGCAGCGATCGTGATGCTCACCGTGCTGACGACCGTGTCGACGCCCTTCGCCCGCCTGGCCGTCGGCGGCTCCTGCGGTGCCCTGGCGTATGCCGTGACGCTGATCCCCGGCAACCCACTGGTGGCGTGGGTGCGTACGCGTGTGCGGTCGTGAGCCCGGAGCGGGCCCGGCCGACGCCGAGGGGGCCGCGATAGGATGATCTCGATGGCGTCCGAGCCCAGCCGCGACGTTGCGGGCCTGCGGGCGGGGGCGGGGCGGCGGTGGCTCGACATTGCTTCGGATCCGATGGACCACCGCGTCCTCGCGCACCGCCGTGCCAACGTCGACGCAGCCCGCCGCCCTCCGATCACCGACCGCGCCGGGTACCTCTGCTCCCTCGCCGCAGGCAAGCGGCTGCTCGACATCGGGGTCGTCGATCACGACCTCGGCAGCGATCGTGGCGGCCAGTGGCTCCATGGCCGCCTCGCTGCCGTTGCGTCCTTCGTCCTCGGTGTCGACGTGCTGAAGCCCGAAGTCGACATGCTGCTCGAACGGGGCTTCGCCGTCGAGTGCCGGGACGTGACGGAAGGCGACCTCCCATCGTCCGGACCGTTCGACCTCGTGGTCGCCGGCGAGGTGATCGAGCACCTCGACCGACCAGGACACCTCTTCACCGCTGCTGCCCGACTACTGGCTCCTGACGGCCGCTTCGTCCTCACCACCCCCAACCCGTACGCGGTGTGGCGGGTGTACCAGAACCTGCGCGGCCGCCCGCACGAGAACGTCGACCACGTCACGCTGGTGACCGCCTGGGGCGTCGCCGAGTTCGCCGAGCGCGCCGGTCTCCGCCTGGCGTCCTTCCGGGGCATCAGAACCGACCCGGTGGGACGCAAGGCTCGGCTCGTGCGCTCCCTCCTCCGCCGAGGCTGGCTCCCGGTCGTCCCCGAGGCGGTGTGCGAGTCGGTGCTCTACGAGGTCATACCCGCCGGCCCCGGCCCGCTCACGACGCGGCCGGACGGCTGACCCGGAGGTGACCCCGGAGACGGGCAGCACATGGCGGACGACAGCTCGCGCCCGCTGACCGAGCGGGGCGTCTCGCGCGTCCTCTACAGCTTCCCGCATCGCCTCGGGTCGCCCGGCATCGGGACGACGGCCCTCCACCAGGTTCGTGGCGCCATCGACGCCGGGCTCGACGTGACGATCGCGTGTACGAGCCTTGCCGCACCGGTCGAGGGAGCGTGCCGGGTTCTCGAGACCATGAGCATCCGGGGACGGCGAGTCCCACACCGAACCATGGGCGTCGAGCGGGCATACCGGTACCACGACCGTCGGGTGGCGCACCTCTTGCGAGGCCGCGGCCACGATCAGTTCGACGTCGTGCACTGTTGGCCGCTCGGCGGCCTGCACACGCTGCTCGCGGCCCGGGAGGTGGGTCTCGCCGGTGTGCGCGAGCTTCCGAACACCCATACCGCCGTCGCGTACGAGGTGGCGGCCCGCGAGGCCGCAGCGCTGGGGATCACGATGCCTCGGGGGTACTCGCACCGCCCGGACGGCCGCCGCCTCGCCGTCGAGGAGGAGGAGTACGAGGCGGCGACGGCGCTCCTCGCTCCGTCGCCGTTCGTGGCCCGAACGGTGGCCGAACGCGCGCCGCGTGCTCGGGTGATAAGGCACCGCTACGGCTACGACCCGTCGCGCTTTCCCGCCCCGGCCGAAGCGCCCGTCGACCGGCCGTTCACCGTCTCGTTCGTCGGTACCGGCGAGCCCCGCAAGGGGCTCCACTACGCGCTTGAGGCGTGGCACGGGGCGGGTCTCGACGAGGGCTCGGCCCGGTTCTTGGTGTGCGGGTGGATGTACCCCGACTACCGAGCCCACCTCGGCCCGCTCCTCGACCACCCGAGCGTTCGCCAGCTTCCCTTCACCGACGACGTCGGCGCCGTGCTGCGGGCGAGCGATGTCCTCGTCCTCGCCTCTGTCGAGGAGGGCAGCGCCCTGGTGACCTACGAGGCCCAGGCATCAGGATGCGCGCTCCTTGTGTCCGACGCCTCGGGCGCCATGTTCGAGCATGGTGTGCACGGGTTCGAGCACCCGGCTGGCGACGTCGCGACGCTCACCCGTCAGCTTCGCGAGCTGGCTCGGCGCCCCGAGCTCCGCGCCCGCATGCGTGCAGCGGTGCTGGCCCGGCGGAACGAGCTGAGCTGGGCCGGGGCGGCGCGACGGCTCGTCGCCGCCTACGACGAAGCTCGGGCCAACTGACCCCCGGACGAGGTGCGCGGAGAGGGCAATCTGGCACGGCCCGCACGCTCCCCCTAAGCTCGGCGGCCGACATGGCGCGTACCCCACCTGCCCATCGAGGTCACCGGGCTCGGGCTCTTCGAAGGCATGTGCGGGTGCGCCAGGCGCTGCGACCGCTCACGTTGGTGATCATCCTCCTCCTCCAGCTCATCGGGATGGTGACCACGCCGGCTTTCCACGGCAGGGAGCGCCGGACAGGGGGTCCGCTCGTGGTGCCGGGCCTCGGCCTCCGGCTCGGCCACGGTGCGGCGTCCCGGTCCTCGCCGACCACCGCTCCACCCGCCGCCGGGACCCTGTCGGACCCGGCCACGAGCCCGAATCCGAGTCCGACGTCGACCGTGCCCGACGCCGCCCCGCCGACCGGTCCGCCCGCACCGGCGGCCTCATCGCAGCCTCCGCCCAGCAGTCACCCGGACGCGTCGACCACCGGCGTCCCGGCCGGGACGGTGCTGCAGCCGTCGGGCACCATCTACACCACCGCCCCCGGCCAGGTCATCGACGCCATGGACGTGAGCGGTTCGATACGAGTGGTCCACGACAACGTGGTTATCCGCCGAACCCGCGTGCGCAACCCGGGCGGCGAGGCGATCTGGCAGGACCCCAGCCGGCGGGGCCTCGTGATCGAGGACTGCGAGCTCGACGGGACGGGCAACCCCAACGGTGCGGCAGCCGTGGCTTTCGCCAACTTCACCATCCGGCGATGCGACATCCACCACTTCGGAGAGGGCATCACCGCCAGCGGCAACACCGTCATCGAGGACAACTATCTCCACGACTTCGTGAGCTATGTGGCGCAGGGCGCCCACCAGGACGGCATCCAGATGGAGTGGGGCTCCAACCAGGTCGTCCGTCACAACACCGTCCTCATGAACGTGGACGGAGCCAACTCGGCCATCTGGGTGAGCTGG
>JBOGHR010000492.1:0-2354 GCA_050744905.1 Acidimicrobiales bacterium | reverse complement strand
GCTCCTGGCGGTGGCCGCCTTCGCCTCCCGCCCCGCCCCCACCGGGGCCCTGGCCCGGCTGGGCCTGGACGTGCTGCCGTTGCGCAAGCTGCCCCTGGCGCTGGTGTCCGGCACCAGGGCGCAGCTCGAGGCCGCCGTGGGCAGGGGGGTGGCGCTCGACGTCTACCCGGACGAGCGGCTGGAGTACCACTCGGCCGAGTCCACGGCGGCCATCGGCGCCGACGCCCTGCGCGACACCGGCCTGCGGGGCCGGGGCGTGGGGGTGGCCGTCGTCGACACCGGCATCGACGCCACCCACCCCGACCTGGCCGACCACGTCACCCGCAACCTCAAGCTGATCGGCCCCGAGCACCTCGACGTGCTGGGCGGCAAGCACCGGCCCGACGAGCCGCCGGGCACGCTGGTCGTGCCCATGGACGGGCTGAGCTCCGACACCACCTCGGGCCACGGCACGCACGTGGCCGGCATCGTCGCCGCCGACGCCCACACCTCGCCCGACCAGGTGGGCGTGGCGCCCGACGCCCACCTGATCGGCTACGGGGCGGGCGACGCCATCTCCATCTTCACCGTGCTGGCGGCCTTCGACGACATCCTCGTGAACCACCGGGAGTGGGGGATCCGGGTGGTCAACAACTCCTGGGGCCAGTCGGGGCGCCTGTTCGACCCCGCTCACCCCATCAACGTGGCCACCAAGGCCCTCCACGACGCCGGCCTGGTCGTGGTGTTCTCGGCCGGCAACGACGGCCAGGAGGGGACGATCAACCCCTACTCGGTGGCCCCCTGGGTCATCTCCGCCGGCTCGGCCGACAACCACCGGGACCGGTCGGGGTTCTCCTCCGCCGGCTACGAGCACGACAACTCGGTGGCGGCGCCCGTCCCCGGCGACCAACACTTGCGCTTCGAGGGCGACCGCATCGGCATCTACCACCCGGACGTGAGCGCGCCGGGCTCCGACATCGTCTCGTCGGGGACGCCCACCGGCGTCGGCACCCTCTCGCCCGCCCTGCCCGGCGGCACCGCCACCCTGTCGGGCACGAGCATGGCGGCGCCCCACGTGTCGGGCGTCGCCGCCCTGCTCCTCGAGGCGCGGCCGTCGCTGACGCCCGACCAGGTCCGCCAGGTGCTCCAGGTCACCGCCGCCCCCCTGCGGGGGGAGGCGGCGTTCCACCAGAGCGGCTACGGCTTCACCGACGCCCGGGCCGCGGTCGAGCTGGTGCGCCGGCCCGACTTCTCCCCGGCGCTGCTCGACCGGCTCCAGGCGGCGGCCGACGAGCGGGTGCTGCGCTCCCGCTCGTTCTCGGTGCGGGCCACCGACCTGTGGGCGTTCACCCCCGAGGTGCCCGTCACCGCCTCCGGGCTGGTGTCGAGGGAGCTCACGACCGAGGTGGCGCCCGGCACCGACGCCGTGGGCGCCGTGGTGACCTACCCGAGCCTGGCCCTGGTCGGCCTCAACCCCTTCGACTGGCAGGCGACGGTGACCGACGCCGCCGGCCGGGTGGTGGCCACCAGCACCCCGTCGAGCACGGCCGGCGTCTCGTCGCTGTTCGCCGAGCTGGACCCGGCCACGGTGAGGTTCGGGACCTGGAAGGTCACGGTGACCGGCGTGCTGGGGGCGGCCGACACCGACGCCCTCATCGGCAACGTGGTCACCGTCCACGTCGCCCAGGCCGCCCGCCGCACGCCCGACGCGGTGGCCGCCGGCCCCCGCTTCGTGCCCGAGGGGGAGGCGGCGCTGCGGTTCCAGCGGGCGCTCACGCCGGCCGTCGCCCTGCCCGTGCCGGTGCCCTCCCCCGAGGGCTGCGCGCTGACCCAGGGGGCGATCGACGCCACCATGGGCGCCGCCCCGGCGGGCGACGCCTGCACCTCGGGCCCGGTGGGCTGGGCGCTCGGCTACGGGCTCGACCTCCCGGCCACCTTCACCTCGGCCCCCCTCGGCCAGCCGGTGGTGGTGGGCGGGGCCTCCCGGCTCACCCTCTGGCTCGTCGACCCGGCGGCGCCGGCGTGGACGGGGGCGCTGGCGTCGCGGGCCGGCTACGAGCTCGACGCGGTGGCGCCCGACGGCACGGCGACGTCGGTGGCGGCGGGCGACCTGGAGCGGCGCATCGACGGCGCCGACGAGGTGGGGGCCGAGCCCACCCGGGCCGACTACGCGTTCACCGTGTCGCCCGCCGAGGTCCCCGCCGGGTCGGCCCTGCGCCTCCGGCTGCGCTTCTCGGGCGCCTACGCCTCGGGCATGAGGATGGTCTTCGGCGGCCCATACGCCGACGCCGGCCTCACCCTGGGCGTGGGCCGCATGGAGGGGTGACGACCCGGCCGCCGTCGGGGTGCGGGGACGAGCCTCAGCGGGAGGGGGA
>JBOGHR010000491.1:0-7742 GCA_050744905.1 Acidimicrobiales bacterium | reverse complement strand
GCCACGGACCTTGCCGCTGCGAACGCGGCGGACGTCTGTGGCCAGGGCATCAGCGCATCACGAGGTCCTCGCCGTCCACGTCCACCTTGACCGTCGACCCCTCGTCGTACCGGCCCTCCAGCAGGGCGAGGGCGAGGGCGTCGCCGATGTGGCGCTGGATGAGGCGGCGCAGCGGCCGGGCCCCGTAGGCCTCGTCGTAGCCCCGACCGGCCAGCCACGCCCGGGCGTCGTCGGTGACCTCCAGGGACAGGCGCCGGCCGGCCAGGCGCTTCCCCAGGTGCCGGAGCTGGATGTCCACGATCCTCGCCAGGTCGTCCCGGCTCAGCGCCCGGAAGCCAACGATCTCGTCGATGCGGTTCACGAACTCCGGCTTGAAGAAGTCCTCGGGCCGGCCGGGCAGGTTGGACGTCATGATGACGACGGTGTTGGTGAAGTCCACCGTGCGGCCCTGGCCGTCGGTGAGGCGGCCGTCGTCGAGGACCTGGAGCAGGACGTTGAACACGTCGGAGTGGGCCTTCTCGATCTCGTCCAGCAGCACCACCGAGTAGGGGCGGCGGCGGATGGCCTCGGTGAGCTGGCCACCCTCGTCGTAGCCCACGTAGCCGGGGGGGGGCGCCGATGAGGCGGGCCACGGTGTGCTTCTCCTGGTACTCGCCCATGTCCACGCGCACCAGGGCCTTCTCGTCGTC
Source organism: Acidimicrobiales bacterium (assembly GCA_050744905.1). GTDB lineage: Bacteria > Actinomycetota > Acidimicrobiia > Acidimicrobiales > DATLFN01. Next base: position 7,053 of record JBOGHR010000491.1, on the reverse strand, counting down.
GAAGAGGAAGTCGGCCAGCGACCGGGCCAGCTCGGTCTTGCCCACCCCGGTGGGGCCGAGGAAGAGGAACGAGCCGATGGGGCGGTTGGGGTCGGACAGCCCCGAGCGCGACCGGCGGATGGCGTTGGCCACGGCGCCCACGGCCTCGTCCTGGCCGACCACCCGCTCGTGGAGCACCTCCTCCATGCGGACGAGCTTGGCCACCTCGCCCTCGAGGAGCCGGGAGACGGGCACGCCGGTCCACTTGGACACGACCTCGGCCACGTCCTCGGCGTCCACCTCCTCCTTCAGCATCTTGCTGGTGGCCTGCTCCTGGGCCAGGCGGGCGCCGGCCTCGTCGACCCGGCGCTCCACCTCCGGGAGCTGGCCGTAGCGGATCTCGGCCGCCTTGGCGTAGTCGCCCTCCCGCTCGAAGCGCTCGACGGAGGTGCGCAGGCTCTCCAGCTCCTCCTTGAGGGCGCGGATCTCGGCGATGGCGTCCTTCTCGGCCTGCCAGTGGGCCCGCATGGCGTCGGCCTGCTCGCGCAGGTTGGCCAGCTCCTCGTCCAGCCTGGCCAGGCGCTCGGCCGAGGCGGCGTCGGTCTCCTGCTCGAGCGCCACCCGCTCGATCTCCAGCTGGCGCATGCGGCGCTCGACCACGTCGATCTCCATGGGGACCGAGTCGATCTCGATGCGGAGCTTGCTGGCGGCCTCGTCGATGAGGTCGATGGCCTTGTCGGGCAGGAACCGCCCGGTGACGTAGCGGTCGGACAGCACGGCGGCGGCGACGAGGGCGGCGTCCTGGATGCGCACGCCGTGGTGCACCTCGTAGCGCTCCTTGAGGCCCCGCAGGATGGCGACGGTGTCCTCGGCCGACGGCGGCCCCACGTACACCTGCTGGAAGCGGCGCTCCAGGGCGGCGTCCTTCTCGATGTGCTTGCGGTACTCGTCGAGGGTGGTGGCGCCGATCATCCGCAGCTCGCCCCGGGCCAGCAGCGGCTTGATCATGTTGCCGGCGTCCATGGCGCCCTCGGCCGCCCCGGCGCCCACGATGGTGTGCAGCTCGTCCACGAAGGTGATGACCTCGCCCCCGGCGTCGGTGATCTCCTTGAGGACGGCCTTCAGGCGCTCCTCGAACTCGCCCCGGTACTTGGCGCCGGCCACGAGCGATCCCACGTCGAGGGAGACGAGCCGGCGGTTCTTCAGGCTCTCGGGGACGTCGCCCTCCACGATGCGCCGGGCCAGGCCCTCGACGATGGCGGTCTTGCCCACGCCCGGCTCGCCGATGAGGACGGGGTTGTTCTTGGTGCGGCGGGACAGCACCTGGATGACCCGGCGGATCTCCTCGTCCCGGCCGATGACGGGGTCCAGCTTGCCGCGGCGGGCCTCGGCGGTGAGGTCGCGCCCGTACTTCTCCAGCGCCTGGTACTGGGCCTCGGGGTCCTGGCTGGTGACCCGGTGGCTGCCCCGCACCTCGCGCAGGGCGGCCAGGAGCTCGTCGCGCGACGTGCCGAGGCGGTCGGCCAGCACGAGCAGGAGGTGCTCGGTGGAGAGGTACTCGTCGTGGAGGTCGGCCCGGGCCCGGTCGGCGGCGTCGAGCGCCTGCTGGAGGGCGCGGCCGATCTGGGCCTCGCTGCCATAGGCCTTGGGGAGGCGGCCGAGGGCCTCGTTCACCGAGTTGCGCACGGCGAGCGGCGCCAGGCCGGCCCGCTCGAGCAACGGCAGCACCACGCCGTCGGGCTGGGCGAGCAGGCCGGCGAGGAGGTGGTCGGGCGTGACCTCGGGGTTGCTGGCCGAGCGCGCCAGCTCCACGGCGTCGTTGAACGCCTCCTGGGTCTTGCGGGTCCAGCGGTTGGGGTCCAGGGCCATGCGGCGCACCTCTGCGTGATCAGGTCATGAAACTTGCCAACGACAGTATCAAGAACGGCGAGTGGCGCGGGGACATTCCCGGAGGCCGCCACTTCCCCCGCAGGCCACCGCCGGCGCCACATCCGGCGAGCGGTCCGGAACGGACCGTGTGCGCGGAGCCCAACTGTGAAAGGATTGCGCCGCCAACCGGCACGGGCGGCCGCGGACCGCCCACGAGTGGGGAGCAACAGGAAAAAGGGCAGACATCACCGTCATCAGGCGCCGCCGGCCTCGTCTCTGTTCGTGACACGAGAGTGCCGGCAGCGGGCATGTCGGTCGTCTTCGGCGAAGGGAAGATACCTGTGAAGCGACGGTTGTCGATCGTAGCGAGCAGCCTGTTGGTCGGAGTGACGACCGCAGTGTTCGCGGGCGGGACGCCGGCTGGGGCGCAAGTCCCCGCCGCGGAAGCCGACTACAAGGGGTACAGCACGGGCACGGTGATCCACGCCGATGCCATCACCGCCGGGACCACCCGGGTCCTCGACACCGAGGTGGCCTTCTCGGGCGCCACGGTGGCATCCAAGGGGACCGGTGGGGTCACCCGGGGGCCGGGCGCCCCGAGCGGCGCCGTCGTGAACGAGATGGAGCAGGTGGTGCAGCCCGCCCTGCCCAACACCAACCTCGACGCCAACCTGCAGGGCGACCGGGTGTTCGGCCGCGGCTCGGGCCTCGAGATCGGCGTAGGGACCACCATCTCCCAGGACGTCAACGCCAACCAGATCCTGCTGGCGCAGCGGGCGCTCGCCTCGGGACCGCCCACGTCGTCACTGGTGCGCCGGGAGGTCGGCCCGGTGAAGATCGACCCGGCGGCCTACGCCTCCCTCCTTCGCGGCGAGGCCCAGGTGCGCTGGGACGGCGACAACACCTGCTCGCTCGGTGAGCCCCTGAGCTACGGCCTCGGCTACGCCGCCGATGCCCAGGTGCTGAACCTGGGCGGCGCCACGCCGGGCGACGAGCCCTTCGCCGGCAGCGCGGTGGAGACCGACCTGCCCGAGCCCGAGCGGGCCGTCTCCCAGAGCCGCTCGATCACCCGCCTGGTGCCCCAGACCGACGCCGCCGGCAACAAGATCGGCGACAACTTCGGGCTCATGACCGAGACCCGCATGACGATCGCCCCCATCGACCTGCTCGACGGCGCCCTCCGCCTCGAGCTGCTCGGCGAGTGGGTGCTCCGCTCGGTGGCCACCGGCCTCCCCGGCCAGTCCTACGTCCACTACGGGCCGGGTGCGGTCAGCCCCGAGACGCCCGTCCTGCGCATCATCCAGGACACCGTCCCGACCACCGTGCTGAGCCTCCAGGACCTGCTGGGCAGCCAGGGCCTGCCCATCGAGGTCCCGGGCATCGCCTCCATCGTCATCGGCGAGGACCCCCGGGCCATCGGCGGCGACGCCAACTCGTCGCCCACCCAGGGCGGCGACGGCACGGTCGCCTCGGGCGCCGTGGACGCCGTGCGGGTCCAGCTGCTGGAGGCAGCCGACCTGCTCGGGGTGAGCCTCCTCGACATCAGGGTGGGCCACATGGAGGCCCACGCCCAGGTCCCGCCGGGCGGCATCCGCTGCAACGTCCCGGTCACCAAGACCGCCGACAAGCAGACGGTCAGCGCCGGCGAAACCTTCACCTACAACATCACCGTCACCAACCCCTTCGCCGACTGCGACCTCACCAACGTCCGGGTGGTGGACAACATCACCACGACGAGCGGCGTGCGCTACTCGATCACCGGCACCAACCCCCAGGCCAGCAGCACCAGCGCCAACCAGGTGATCTGGGACGACATCGGCCCCATCGGACCGAAGCAGTCGAAGACGGTGAGCATCACCGTGGCGGTCGCCGCCAACTCGGCGGCCGGCCAGTTCACCGACAACGCCCAGGCCACCGGCAACTGCGCCACCGGCTCGGCCCAGGGTGGCGCCCGCATCACGGTGCCGATCACCGGCGAGACGACCGTGGTGGTGCCGAGCGTCGGCGGCGGCCGTGAGCTGCCGGCGACCGGGGTGGACGTGCTGCCCCGCACCGGCTCCAGCGGGCCGGCCATGGCCCTCGCCGGCCTCGGTCTCCTGGGTGCCGCCGTCCTCCTGCGGCGGATGAGGGCCGCCGCCCAGGCGTAGCGTCGTGAGGCGTGGGCTGCTGGCAGCGGCGGTGCTGTCGGTCCCGCTGTTCCAAGCTCTGGCAGGAGGGCCCGCTACGGCGGGCCCTCCTGCTGGTGCGCCCCGCAGCGCCCTGGTGGTGGGCGTGTCCGGCCACGTCGGCAACCGGCCGGCGGCACCGGTGGGAGGGGCGGGCGACGCCGCCGCCTTCCACGAGGTCCTCAAGCGGGCCGGCTGGCCCGACGGCTCGGTCCGGGTCCTCACCGGCTCGGCGGCCACCGCCGCCAACATCCGGGCCGGGCTGGACTGGCTGCGGGACCGGAGCAACGACGGCTCGTTCACCGTGTTCCACTACTCCGGCCACGTGTTCCAGCGGGGCGGCGACCTCGACGGCGACGGCGAGGAGCTCGACGAGTTCCTCGTCCCGTACGACAACAGGATCATCTCCGACCGCGAGCTGGGCCAGCGCCTGGGAAGCGTCCGGGGCTGGCTGTGGACGGACATCTCCGGCTGCGAGGCGGCCGGGTTCAACGAGGGCGGCCTGTTCGGCGACCGCCGGCTGTTCACCGGCTCGTCGACCGAGCACCAGAAGTCCTACGAGCACCCCGGCTGGGGGATGTCGATCTACACCGGGCTGACCACCCGCTTCGCCGTCCTGGAGGGCCAGGGCGACGCCAACGGCGACGGCGTGGTCTCCATCCAGGAGGCGTTCCGCCACGCCGAGCGGGAGGCCCCCCGCCTCACCTCGGGCCAGCGCAAGGGCGTCCAGCAGCCGGTGATCTACGGCGGGGGGGGCCGGGAGTGGTTCCTCGGCGCCCCGCCCGCTGCGCCGGCGGTGCCGGCCGCCCCCGGCGGCGACCCCGACGCCGGCAAGCTCTGCCTGCTCCCCGGGATCTGCATCTGAGCGACGGGAGGAGCCGCCCGCGGCCAGCCGAGGCGGCTCTCGGGCGGGGCCGCCGGTCGGGGCGCCGTCGGGACCTGCCCCGCCCGAGCGCCGCCGGCGGCGATCAGCGGCGCCGGTAGGGCACGGGGAACTGGTTCAGGGGGACGAGGTCGCGCCGGTGCTGGCGGTGGGCCAGGTCGACGGCCGCCTGGGCGTCGAGGCGGGCCTGGGCCAACTGCTGGCGCAGGCGCTCGTTCTCGTCCTCCAGGGCCATGACCCGGCGCACCCCCTCCAGGTTCAGGCCGGCGTTGGTGAGCTGCTGTATGCGGTGCAGGCGCTCGATGTCGCGGTCGCTGTAGCGGCGGCTGCCGCCCACCGTGCGGGCCGGGTCGACCAGTCCCTTGCGCTCGTAGATGCGCAGGGTCTGGGGGTGGACCCCGGCCAGCTCGGCGGCCACCGAGATCACGTACACGGCGCGACGGGCGTCGACGGCGGCCATCACTCCACCCCCAGGTGGCGCCGGGGCGAGTCCGACGACGCGGCCGCCAGCGCCTCCACGGCCGCCCGCTGCTCATCCGAGAGGCGCTCGGGCACGACCACCTCGACGGTGGCCAGCAGGTCGCCCTGGCCCTCGCCGGTGGTCATGCCGCGGCCCCGCACCCGGAACGTGCGCCCCGAGCGGGTGCCCGGCGGCACCTTGAGGGCCACCGGCTCGCCCAGCGTGGGGATCCTCACCGTGGCGCCCAGGGCGGCCTCGGCGAAGGTGACGGGCACGGTGAGGGTGAGGTCCCTGCCGTTGCGCCCGAACAGCTCATGGCTCGCCACCCGCACCACCACGTAGACGTCTCCCGGAGGGCCCCCATTGTGCCCTGCGCCGCCCCGGCCCTTGAGGACGATGCGCTTGCCGTCGTCGATGCCGGCCGGCACCCGCACCTTCACCTGGCGGGGCCGGCGCTCCAGCCCCGACCCGGTGCAGGTGCGGCACGGCGTCTCCACCCGCATGCCGGTGCCGCGGCACTCCCGGCACGGCTGGCTGAACGAGAACAGGCCCTGGTTCTCGTTGACCGTCCCCCTCCCGCCGCACGCCGAGCAGATGACCGGCGACGTGCCCGGTGCCGCCCCCGTCCCGTTGCAGGTCCGGCAGGCGGCGTCGCTGACCAGGTTGACCGAGGTGACCACGCCCTCGACGGCATCGGCGAACGACAGGTTCAAGGTGGCCTCCAGGTCGTCGCCCCGCTGCGGCGACACCCGGCTGCGGGACTGGGCCCGGCCCTTGCCGAACAGCCCGCCAAGCAGGTCGCTCAGGTCGTCGACGCGGAACCCGCCCCCGAAGCCGCCGCCGTTGCCGGGCGCTCCGGCGAAGGCGGGGCCGTGGCGGCGGACGTCGTCGTACTCCTTGCGCTTGGCCGGGTCACCGAGGACGTCGTAGGCGGCCGACACCTCCTTGAAGCGGTCCTCGGCACCGGGGTTGGCGTCGGGGTGGTACTTCTTGGCCAGCCGGCGGTAGGCGCTGGTGACGTCCTTCTCCGATGCCTTCTCCGAGACCCCGAGGACCCGGTAGTAGTCCTTCTCGAACCACTCTCGCTGGGCCGGCACAGCCTTCTCTCTCGACCTTCTAGCCCTTCACCTTCACCATGGCGGGCCGCAGGACCCGGCCCTTCCACCGGTAGCCGGCCCGCATCACCTCGATGACCTCCGGTTCGGCGTCGCCGCCCGGCTCGTGCAGCACGGCGTCGTGCTCGTTGGGGTCGAAGGGCTTGCCCGCCGGGTCCATCCGCTCCAGGCCGGCGGCGCCCAGCACCTCCAGCAACGACCGGTGGACCGGCTCCACGCCGGCATCGGCGGGGGCGTGGGAGAGGGCCAGATCGAAGTTGTCGAGCACGGGGAGGAGGCTCTCCACCAGCTTCTCGGCCGCCCGCTCCTGGATGTCCGCCTGCTGGCGGGCGATGCGCTTCTTGTAGTTCTCGAAGTCGGCCTGGAGGCGCCGGAGCGAGTCGAGGTACTCGTCGCGCTGGGCCTCGGCCTTGGCCAGGGCGTCGATGTCGTGCTCGACGGCCTCGGCGGCGTCGTCCACCGCCTCGGCTTCCTCCTGCTCCTGGCGGCCGAGCAGCTCGGCGACCTTGGCCGCCGCCTCGTCGGCCGGCGACTCCCGGCGCTCGGGCGCACCGGCGTCACCGCCGCCGCCCTGCCCGGTGG
>JBOGHR010000490.1:0-1604 GCA_050744905.1 Acidimicrobiales bacterium | reverse complement strand
GGGCTGGGTGGTGGCGTGGGACAAGCCCCGCTTCGCCGGCAAGGCGGCGCTGGAGGCGGAGCGGGAGCGGGGGGTTGCCCGCCGCCTGCGCGGCCTGGCGGTGGCGGGCCGCCAGCCCCCGCGGGAGGGCTACGCGGTGGCCGTGGACGGCAGGCCCGCCGGCGTCGTCACCAGCGGCAACTTCTCGCCCGTGCTGGGCCACGGCATCGCCTTCGCCTTCCTGCCCCCCGAGGTGGGCCCGGGCGCCGAGGTGACGGTCGACGTGCGGGGCCGCCCGGTGGCGGCCCGGGTCGTGACGACGCCGTTCGTCGGGGGCCGGAGGGGCTGATCGGCATGGGCCACTTCGTCCCCCACACCGACGCCGAGGTCGCCGAGATGCTGGCGTTCCTCGGGCTGTCGTCGACCGACGAGCTGTTCGCCACCGTGCCGCCCGCCCTCCGACTGGCCGGCGGCCTCGACCTGCCCGACGGCCTGTCCGAGCCGGACGTGGCCGCCGAGATGGCCCGGCTGGCGGGGGCCAACCCGGCCTCGGAGCTGGTGTGCTTCGCCGGCGGTGGCGTCTACGACCACGAGGTCCCCGCCGCCGTGCGCTCCCTCGCCTTCCGGTCGGAGTTCGTCACCGCCTACACGCCCTACCAGGCCGAGGTCGCCCAGGGCGTGCTCCAGATGCTCTTCGAGTACCAGACGATGGTCGCCCGCCTGGCCGGCGTGGAGGTGGCCAACGCCTCCCTCTACGACGGCGCCAGCGCCCTCGTCGAGGGCGTCAACCTGGCGGTGGCCGCCACCGGCCGGCCGACGGTGTGGCTGAGCAGGGGCGTCAACCCGAGCTGGCGCTCGGTGGCGCGCACCTTCGCCGCCGGGACGGGCAACCAGCTGGTGGACGTGGCCCTGGCCGGGGGGACCACGGCGTGGCCCGACGGCGGGTCACCCGGCGCGGTGGTGGTGCAGCACCCCAACTACCTGGGCTGCCTGGAGGACCTGGCCGAGGCCCGCCGGGTCGCCGACCGCACCGGCGCCCTGCTGGTGGTGGCCTTCGACCCGGTGGCCGCCGCCCTGGTCCGCTCGCCCGGCGACCACGGCGCCGACGTGGCGGTGGGGGAGGGCCAGGCGCTCGGCACGCCGCTGTCCTTCGGCGGCCCGCTGCTCGGCCTGTTCGCCTGCCGGCTGGCCCACGTCCGCCGCCTGCCCGGGCGGCTGGTGGGGGAGACGGTCGATGTAGAGGGGCGCCGGGCCTACGTCACCACCCTGCGGACCCGGGAGCAGGACATCCGCCGGGAGAGGGCCTCGTCGAACGTGTGCACCAACCAGACGCTGGTGGCGGTGGCGTGCGCCATCCAGCTGTCGTGGCTGGGGACGTCGGGCCTGCGGGAGCTGGCCCTGCGCTGCGCCCGGGGCACCCGCTACGCCCGGGAGGCGCTGCTGGCCATCGACGGGGTGGAGCCGGCGGCGGCCGCCCCCGTGCTGCGTGAGTTCGCCGTGCGCACCCCCCTCCCGGCCGCCACCGTGGTCCAGCGCATGGCCGAGGAGGGCTTCCTGGCCGGCGTGGCCCTGGGCGACGAGTACGGCGACGTGTTTCTGTTTGGGGTAACCGAGAGACGTACCCG
>JBOGHR010000489.1:0-1830 GCA_050744905.1 Acidimicrobiales bacterium | reverse complement strand
GTCGTCGCCGTGGCGGTGGCCGACGCCCAGCCACCGCCGCCCGGTCGCGGTGGTCCTCGTCCTCGTCGCGGCGCGCGGCTCCATCACGGTACCTTCGGCCGCGGCGCCTCCGCGGAGAAGCGCTTTCTCCCGCCGGATCCGGCCTTCTCCCCGACGCCAGTGGGCGGTTTGCCCCGGCCCGGCCCGGTTCGGCCCCGTGGGGCCACCGTGGCATCCTCGCCGGCGTGTCGTCGCCCGCCAGCCCGCTCGGAGCCGCCTTCGGGCGGCTGTGGACGGCGGCCGCCCTGGCCAACCTGGCCGACGGGGTGTTCCGGGTGGCCCTCCCGCTGCTCGCCGTCCGCCTCACCACCTCGCCCGCCCTGGTGGCCGGCGTGGTCGTGGCCCAGCGCCTGCCGTGGCTGCTCCTCGCCCTGCCCGCCGGCGCCCTGGCCGACCGGCTCGACCGACGCCGGGCCATGGTCGCCGTGCAGCTGCTCCGGGCCGCCGTGCTGTGCGCCCTGGCCGTCCTGGCGGCCGCCGAGGCGGAGACCATGGTGGGGATCTACGCCGCCGCCCTGGCGCTCGGCGTCGGCGAGACGGTGTTCGACACGTCCGCCCAGTCGATCCTGCCCTCGGTGGTCGACCGGCGCCGGCTCAGCGAGGCCAACGGGCGGCTGTTCGCGGTGGAGCTGACGGCCAACGAGCTGGTGGGCCCCACCGTGGGCGGCCTGCTCGCCGCCGCGGCCCTGTGGAGCGCGTTCGCCGGAGGGGCCGGGGCCTACGCCCTGGCCGCCGCCTCCCTGGCCGCCATGGCCGGCAGCTACCGCCCGGTCCGCACCGGCCCACCGGCCGGGATCCGCGCCGAGATGGCCGAGGGCCTGCGGTTCGTGTGGGGCAACCGCGTGCTGCGGGCCCTGGCCCTGATGCTGGGCGGCAGCTCGATGGCGCTCACCGCGTGGATGTCGGTGTTCGTCCTCTTCGCTGTCGACCCCGGCCCCATGGGCCTGTCGCCGGCCGGGTACGGGCTGCTCCTGTCGACCGGGGCGGCGGGGGGGATCGCCGGCTCGTGGGCGGGCGCCGCCGTGGAGCGCGCCCTCGGGCGGGCCCGGTGCCTGGCCCTGGCGGTGGCGGCCCTGTCGGGCGCCATGCTGGCCCCCGTGCTCACCGCGTCGGTGGCCGCCAACGCCGCCGCCCTGGTGCTGGCCACGTCGGCGGCGGTGGTGTGGAACGTCATCACCGTGTCGCTGCGGCAGTCGATCACGCCCGACCACCTCCTGGGGCGGATGAACGCCGCCTACCGGCTGCTGGGGTGGGGGACGATGCCGGTGGGCGCCGCCCTGGGCGGGGCGGTGGCCCAGGCCCTCGGCCTGCGGGCGACCTTCCTCGCCGCCAGCCTGGTGGGGGCCGCCGTCCTGGTCGGCAGCGTGGTCGTCACCGACGAGGCCATCGCCGCCGCCGAGGGATCGGGCGGGGCGACGGTGGGCTGACGCTTCGGCTAGCCTCGACCGGCGATGGCCCGGGCGTTCACCTGCCTCGGGGCCGGCCCCGGCCTCGACGCCGCCTACCGGGGCGCGGTCGGCGAGGGCGGACCGGTGGCGTCGACCACCGGCGTGCGGGAGGTCGACGTGCCCCCGGGCGCCCAACCGTCCAAGCTCGGCACCTGGGTCCAGCGGGCGGCCCAGGACCCGGCGGCGGCCGCCGACGTGCCCGAGGAGCACCGGGCCGCGGTGGAGAGGGAGGCGGTCGCCCTGGTCGCCGATCCCGCCACCTGCCTGGCCATCCGCCTCGACGGCGACCTGGCCGAGCGGACCAAGGCCCGGGCCGGCGCCGCCGCCGGCGACGTCGCCTACC
>JBOGHR010000488.1:0-1878 GCA_050744905.1 Acidimicrobiales bacterium | reverse complement strand
GACCGGGCCCGCCGCCACCCCCGCCGCCACCGCCGGCGGGCCCCTGCCGGTGGCGCTCGACGTGAGCGCCGTCCCCCCGAACCCGTCGGGCGCCGGGCGGTACACCATCGACCTGGCCGCCGCCCTGGCCCGGCGCGACGACGTGGCCGTCACCTTCGTCGCCCGCCGCGACGACCGGGACCGCTGGGAGGCCCTCTCGCCGGGCGCCACCGTGGTGGCGGCCGCGCCCCGGAGCCGCCCCGCGCGGGTGGCCTGGGAGCAGGCCCGCCTGCCCCGCCTGCTGCGGAGGCTGCCCGTGCGGGTCCACCACTCGCCGCACTACACCATGCCGGAGTCGGCCTCGCTGCCCCGGGTGGTGACCGTCCACGACCTGACCTTCTTCGACCATCCGGAGTGGCACGAGCGCACCAAGGTGGCGCTGTTCCGCCGTGCCATCCGGGTGGCCGCCCGCCACGCCGAGGCGGTGGTGTGCGTCAGCCGGGCCACCGCCGAGCGCCTGGCCGCCCTGTGCCCGGCGTCGTGCCCGGTACGGGTCATCCCCCACGGCGTGGACCACGAGCGCTTCCGGCCCGTCGCCCCACCGGGCGCCGACGACGACGCCGCCCTGGCCGCCCTGGGGGTGCGCCCCCCCTACATCGCCTTCGTCGGCACCGTCGAGCCCCGCAAGGACGTGGCCACGCTGGTCAAGGCGTTCGACCGCATGGCGCCCGGCCACCCCGAGCTGTCGCTGGTGCTGGCCGGCGTGTCGGGCTGGGGGAGCAAGCCGGTGGAGGCCGCCATCGCCGCCGCCGGGGCCGCCGGGCGCATCGTGCGCACCGGCTACGTGGCCGACGACGTGGTGCCGAGCCTCCTGCGCCGGGCCGCCGCCGTCGCCTACCCGTCGCTGGAGGAGGGCTTCGGCCTGCCCGCCCTGGAGGCCCTGGCCTGCGGGGCGCCCCTGGTCACCACCACCGGGTCGGCCATGGAGGAGATGGCGGCGGGGGCGGCCATGCTCGTCGGCCCCGGCGACGTCGACGGCCTGGCCGGCGTGCTCGACATGCTCGTGCGGGGCGACGCCGGCGTGGAGGCCCGCCGCCAGCGAGGGTTCGCCGTCGCCGCCCGCCACACCTGGGAGGCCAGCGGCCGGGCCCACGCCGAGCTGTACCGGGCCGTCGCGGAGCGCTAGATGCTTCGACCTCATTCGTTCGCTTCGCTCACTCCATTCGGTCGAGTCGGATCGTGCTCCGGCGGGCGAGGCGAGCTCGCGCCGCCTCCGCCCTGTCCTCTCTCGGTGTCCGCAGCCGCGGAGGCCGCCTGCGGCGGCGAGTGCGGCCACGGACCTTGCCGCTGCGAACGCGGCGAACGTCTGTGGCCAGGGTGGTAGGCGTGCGGGCCTACGTCACCGGCGGGTCGGGGTTCGTGGGCACCTGGCTGCGCGCCCACCTGGAGGAGGCGGGCGACGAGGTGGTGGCGACGGGCGCCGAGGTGGACGTCACCGATCCCCACGCCGTGGCCCGCGCCATGGCCGACGCCCGGCCCGACGCCGTCTACCACCTGGCCGGCCTGGCCCACGTCGGCCGGTCGTGGCAGGAGCCGGCCGAGTACTTCCGGGTCAACGCCGGCGGCACCCTCCACGTGCTGGAGGCGGCCCGCCGCTGCCCCGGCCCGCCCCGGGTGGTGGTGGTCAGCTCGGCCGAGGTGTACGGCTCGGTGGGCCCCGACCGGCTACCGGTGGGCGAGGGGGAGCCGCTGCGCCCGGTGTCGCCCTACGCGGCGGCCAAGGCGGCCGCCGAGCTGGTCGCCGTCCAGGCCCACCTGGGCCACGGCCTGGCCGTGGTGCGGGCCCGCCCGTTCAACCACACCGGCCCCGGGCAGGCGGCCTCGTTCGCGGTGCCGGCG
>JBOGHR010000487.1:0-3117 GCA_050744905.1 Acidimicrobiales bacterium | reverse complement strand
CCGCCCGGCGGGGCGACCGCCCCCGGCCGAGCACGTGGGCGGCGATGCGGGGCCTGCTCCTGCGCGACCTCACCGTGCTCGACAAGTCGCTGGGCGAGTTCCTCCACAACACCGTCACCCAGCCGCTGCTGCTGGTGTTCGTGTTCACCTGGCTGTTCCCGACCATCGGCCAGGGGATCGGGGGGGCCGACGAGGCGGGGGCGGCCCGCTTCGCCAGCCTCCTCATGGCCGGCCTGATCGCGCAGGCCATGGCCTTCCAGGGCGTGTTCCGCGTCGCCGTGCCCCTCGCCCGCGAGCTCGACGTCACCCAGGAGATCGAGGGCCGGGTGATGGCGCCCACGTCGGTCGGGGCGATGGCGGTGCAGAAGATCGTCTTCGGCGCCGTGCTGGCCCTCTTCGCCGCCATGGTGGTCTTCCCGGTCGCCGCCTTCCTCCCCGCCACCCCCGTCTACCTGTCCGTCGACTGGCCGGTGCTGCTCACCCTGGTCCCCCTGGCCTGCGTCACCTCGGCGGCCCTCGGCCTCACCATCGGCACCCTGCTCAAGCCGGCGTCGGTGCCGATGCTGTCGGGCACCCTCGCCCTCCCCCTGGCCTTCGGCGGCGCCATCTTCTACACCTGGTCGTCGCTCGATCCCGTCCCGTGGCTCAAGTACCTGGTGCTGGTGAACCCCCTAGTGTACATGAGCGAGGGGATGCGGGCGGCCCTGTCCGTCGGCGTCGACCACATGCCGCTGCCCGCCGTGTACGGCGCGCTGGCCGGGTTCGCCGTCGCGTTCGTGATGCTCGGGATCCGGGGCTTCCGCCGCCGGGTCCTGTCCTGAGGGCGGCGGTGCGGGGCATCCGGCGCCTCGTGTTGCTCGTGGTGGCCACCACCGTGGCGTTCGGCTTCGCCGTCGTGCGCTTCGAGAGCGCGGCCGAGGACGGGTGCGCCCAGCGGGCGGGGACCGACACCGCCTACCGCGTCCAGGTGCGGCCGGTGCCAGGCGGGGCGGCGGCGAGGGGCACGGACGGGCCCGGCCCCACCACCTACCGGCTGCGCGTACTGCGCCACGGGCGCCCGGTGCCCGACGCCCGCGTGTGCATCGCCGCGTCGGTGCGGGGGATGCCGGCCATGGCCGCCGTCGACCACGGGCGACGCACGGCGCCGGGGACCTACGAGGTGACCCTGGACCTGGCGGTGGACGGCCGGTGGGAGGCCCGGGTGGTGGTCGACGAGCCCGGCCGGCGGCCGGCGGCGGTGAGCTTCGACCTGGTCGCCGGGTAGCCGACGGTCGTGGCCGAGCGGTACGCGGGGCGGCCGGTCGGGGGTCCCGACGCCTCAGCTCAGCCCGCCGTCCCGAGGTCGAGGTTGGCGTAGATCTCCCGCGTCGCCGTCGACCGGTTGAGGGTGTAGAAGTGCAGGCCGGGGGCGCCGGCGTCCAGCAGCTCCTGGCACAGGGCGGTGGCCACCTCCACGCCGATGCGGCGCACCTCCTCGGGCCGGTCGCTCACCGCCTGGATGCGGGCCGCCAGGTCGGGCGGGAGCGCGGCCCCCGCCAGCTGGGCGAAGCGCTGCACCTGGCCGGCGTTGGTGACCGGCATGATCCCGGGGACCACCGGCGCGTCGACGCCCCGGGCGGCCAGGTCGTCGACCATGGCCAGGTAGTCGGAGGCCCGGAAGAAGAACTGGGTGACGCCGAAGTCGGCGCGGCGCAGCTTGGCCGCCAGGTGGTCGCGGTCGCGCGCCCGGTCGCCCGCCGAGCGGGGATGCAGCTCGGGGTGGGCGGCCACGCCGATCGAGAAGTCGCCCAGCGACCGGATCAGCTCGACCAGCTCCAGGGCGTAGCGGAAGTCCCCGGGCGGCGCCTCCGGGCCGCCCTCGGGGACCGCCGGGGGATCGCCGGCCAGGGCCAGGATGTTGTCGATCCCGTGGGTGCCGTAGCCGGCGACGATGTCGGTGATCTCCGGGCGGGTGTGGCCGGCGCAGGTCAGGTGGGCCATGGCCGTCATGCCCATGTCGTTCTGGATGCGCAGCACGATGTCGCGGGTGCGCTCCCGGGTCGAGCCGCCGGCTCCGTAGGTGACCGACACGAACGACGGGCCCAGGGTCTTGAGCTCGGTGAGCGCCTTCTCCAGCTGGCGCTCGGCCTCGTCGGTCTTGGGGGGGAAGAACTCGAACGAGTAGGTGCGCCCGGCGGCCAGCAGGTCGGCGATGCGGGTCATCGGCCGGCCCCGGGCCCGGCGGCCACCCGGCGCTCGGCCGCCTCCACCGCGTTGCGGAACAGCATGGCGACCGTCGTGGGCCCCACGCCGCCCACCCGGGGCGTGACGGCGCCGGCCACCTCGGCCACCGACTCGTCCACGTCGGGCAGCAGCCGCCGCCCCTCGTAGCGGACCCCGCCGCCCACCACCACCGCTCCCGGCGACACGTGCTCGGGGCGGAGGATGCCGGGGACCCCGGCCGCCGCCACCACCACGTCGGCCCGGCGGGTGTAGCGGGGCCAGTCGGGCACGCCGGTGTGCACCACGGTGACCGCCGCGTTGGCCGTGGGCCGCTTCTGGCTCAGCAGCAGGGCGAGGGGGCGCCCCAGGGTCGTGCCCCGGCCCAGGATCACCACCTCCCGGCCGGACACCGGGATCCCGTGGAAGGCCAGCAGGGCCTCGATCCCGGCCGGCGTGCACGGCACCGGCCCGGGGAGGCCCACGGCCAGGCGCCCCATGTTGAGCGGGTGCAGCCCGTCGACGTCCTTGTCGGGGTCCAGGCGCACCATGGCCGCCTCGTAGTCGATCTGGGGCGGCGTCGGGTGCTGGACGAGCATGGCGTCCACCCCCGGGTCGTGGTTCCACGCCTCGATGGCCGCCTCCAGGTCGGACTGCGAGGCGCCCGAGGGCAGGTGGACGTGGGGGGACTCGAAGCCCAGCTCGGCGGCCTTCTGCTGCTTGACGCGGATGTAGCCGGCGCTGGCGCTGTCGTCGCCCACCAGGACGGTCCCCAGGCTGGGCCGGTGGCCCCCGGCGGCCAGCTTGGCCGCCCGCTCGGCCACGTCGGCGAAGACGGCGTCGGCCACCGGCTGGCCCGGGAGCAGGCGGGCGGTCAATGGAGGAAGTGCCGCTCGCCGGTGAGGACCATGGCCAGAC
>JBOGHR010000486.1:0-4109 GCA_050744905.1 Acidimicrobiales bacterium | reverse complement strand
ACGTCGGGCACGACCGGCGCCCCCAAGGGCGTCACCCTCACCCTCGGCAACGTGGCGTACAGCGTCGAGCAGGCGATGGCGGGCCAGCGCCCCACCGCCGCCGACCGGTGGCTGTCGCTGCTCCCCGCCCACCACCTGCTGGAGCTGTGCTGCGGCGTCCTGCCGGCGCTGGCGTCGGGCGGCGCCGTGTACGTCGCCCGCACGCTCATGGCCGCCGAGGTCGCCGCCATCGTGCGCGACCGGAGGATGACCAAGATGGTCGCCGTCCCCCTCGTCCTGCGCCTCCTGGAGGGGGCGCTGGCCGGCTCGACGGTGGGGGCCGTGTACTGCGGCGGGGCCCCGCTCGACCCGGCGCTGGCGGAGCGCTACGCCGCCGCCGGCATCGCCGTCTACCCCGGCTACGGCCTGACCGAGGCGGCGCCCACCGTGGCGATGAACACCCCGGCCGCCCACCGCCCCGCATCGGTGGGCCGGCCCCTCGCCGGCACCGAGGTCCGCATCGGCGCCGGCGGCGAGATCCTCGTCCGCTCGCCCGGGGTCATGGCCGGCTACTGGGGCGACGAGGCCCTCACCGCCGCCACCGTCGACGCCGGCGGCTGGCTCCACACCGGCGACGTCGGGCGCCTCGACGGCGACGGGTTCCTGTTCGTGACCGGCCGGGCCAAGCGGCTCATCGTGCTCGAGAGCGGGAAGAAGGTGCAGCCCGAGGAGGTGGAGGCGGCGCTGGCCGCCAGCGACCGGTTCGCCGAGGTGTGCGTCGTGGGGGTGACGGCGCGCCGCCGCGCCGGGCGCGGCGAGCAGGTGTGCGCCGTGGTCGTGCCCTCGCCTGCGATGCTGGCTCGCCATGGGGACCCTGCCTCCCTCCTCCACGAGGCGGCGTCGGAGGTCGCCCACCGCACGGCGACGCTCAGCGGCTACAAGCGGCCCGCCGTGGTGAAGGTCTCGACCGGCCGCCTGCCCCGCACGCTCAAGGGATCGCCCAGCACGGCCGAGGTGGCGAGGATGGTCGAGGAGGGGCGCCTGTGAGGAGGATCGCCTCGCAGGCAGAGCCTGCTCGGCGAGCTGGCGGTGCTGCGACCGGCCGGCCGGCGGATCCGGCCGGCCCGGGGGAGCGGTGAGCGTGGGCGGCTGCTACGTGGGATCGTTCTCCTACGCCCTGGGGAGGCGCAAGCTGAGCGTGGAGGAGACGGTGGCCGCCGGGCGGACCCGCACGGGGGCGGCCGAGCTGCTCGACGCCGGGTTCCGCTTCCACCACGTCTGCGACGACGCCGAGACGGCCTACGACGTCGCCGAGGCGGCCGCCCGGTCGACCGGCGTGGCGGAGGTCGGCGCCGACGCCATCGTCTACGCCACCTGCATCCCGGCCAACGCCAACCTGGCCGAGCCGGCCCGCTTCGCCGCCAGCGGCGACGTGAAGGACCTCATGGACTTCCCCGCCAGCCGCCTCCAGGCGGCCCTCGGGCTGGGCGGGGCCTTCGTGGTGGGGCTCGACCAGCAGGCGTGCACCGGGATGCTGGGCTCCGTGCGCCTGGCGTCGGCCCTGCTCGGCGCCGAGCCGGGCATGGAGCGGGTGCTGTGCGTCAGCGCCGACCGCTTCCCGCCGGGCGCCGCCTACGAGCAGGCCTACAGCCTCATCTCCGACGGCGCCGGGGCCTGCCTGGTGTCCCGCCGGCCCGGCGGCTACCGGCTGCTCGCCGCCCACCACATCACGAACGGCGCGCTGGTGGCGGCCGGCGACGACGAGACGGTCGGCGCCTACTTCTCCTACACCCACCGGCTGGTGGCCGAGCTGCTGGCCAAGGCGGGGGTCGCCGCCGGCGAGCTGGCCTGGGTCGTCCCCCAGAACACCAACCTCAAGGCGTGGCAGATCCTGTCCCGGCTCCTGTCGGTCGACCACCAGCGGGTGTGGTGCCCGTCGCTTCCCGACGTGGCCCACGTGATCAGCGCCGACAACGTGGTGAACATGGCCCACCTGGAGGCCAGCGGGCGCGCCCGCCGGGGCGACAAGGTGCTGCTCGCCATGGCCGGCTACGGGATGAACTGGCAGGCGCTGCTGCTGGAGAAGGCGTGACGGACGACCTGGCCGCCACCGCCGCCCGGCTGTCGGCCGCCTCCCGCCGGGCCTACCAGAACCCCTACGAGGCGATCACCTGGCCCGACGCCGTCGACCGGGACCAGTGGTTCACCAGCCCGGAGCTGGTCTCGCTGTACGGGACGCCGGCGTGGGACGGGCTCGACGAGCGGGCCCGGCGGGAGCTGAGCTTCTGGGAGGCGGTCAACTTCTACAGCCTGAACATCGCCGGCGAGCGGGCGCTCATGGAGGGGCTGGCCGCCCGCCTGTACCGCCCCGGCCTGGAGGACGTGGCGGAGTACCTCCACCACTTCCTCGACGAGGAGAACAAGCACAGCGTGTGGTTCGCCACCTTCTGCCTGCGCTACGCCGGCAAGATCTACCCGGAGCGCAAGGTGGCGTTCCCCCGCGAGCACGCCGCGGGCGAGGAGGACCTGCTGTTCTTCGCCAGGGTGGCGGTGTTCGAGGAGATCGTCGACCGGTACAACGTGGCCATGGGTCGCGACGACCGCCTGGTGGCGATCGCCCGCCGGATCAACGCCAACCACCACGCCGAGGAGGCCCGCCACCTGGTCTTCGGCCGCCGCATCGTGGCCCACCTGTGGCGCCGCCACTCCCCGGGGTGGGCGGCCGAGACGGTCGCCGGCGTGCGCGCCCACCTCGCCGCCTTCGTGGAGGCGACGTGGCGGGAGTACTACAACCCCGAGGTGTACCGCGACGCCGGCTTCGCCGACCCGTGGGCGGTGGCCCGCCAGGCGTGGGAGCACCCGGCCACCGTGGCCCACCGGCGGGAGGTCGGCCGCACCTGCCTTCGCGTGCTCGGGGCCGCCGGGGTCCTGGCGCCGTGACCGCCCGCACGGAGGCCGAGCTGCGCGAGGCACTGCGGGCGTGGGTGCGGGCCCACTCGCCGGTCCCGGTGGGCGACGGCTTCTCGGACGCCACGCCCCTCGTCGCCTCCGGTCACCTCACCTCCCTCCAGGTGACCGACCTGCTGCTCTTCGTCGAGGAGCTCCGGCAGTCGCCGCTGGACCCGGCGTCGCTCGGGCCCGGCGCCTTCCGGGACCTGGACGCCATCTACGCCACCTTCCTGTCGTGAGCCGCCGCCCGCCCATCGCGGCGCCCGGGCTGGCGTGGGCGGCCAACGGCCAGGTCACCCTGTCGGGTCCGCTGCTGGCGCTGGCCGAGCGTCTCGACCGGCGCTTCGCCGGCCTGGCCGGCCGCTGGGGCGCCGAGGAGCTGCGCTTCCCCACCTTCATCGCCGCCACCGAGCTGGAGCGCATCGACTGGTTCCGGTCCTTCCCCCAGCTGGCGACCTTCCCGGTCTCCCTGCACGCCGACGAGGCCAACCTGGCCCGCTTCACGGCCGGCGAGCCGGTTACGGGCGACGGCCGGGTGCAGCTGGCCGAGGTGGCGCCGGTGCGCGAGGTGCTGACCCCCGCCGCCTGCTACCACCTCTACGCCCATCACCGGGGCCGGGCGTTCGACGGGCCGAGGTGGTTCACCACCCGGGCGACCTGCTTCCGCCGTGAGGACCACTACGAGCCCCTCGAGCGCCAGTGGAGCTTCACCATGCGGGAGGTCGTGTGCATGGGCACGGCCGCCGAGGCGGCGGCCTTCCTCGACGAGGCGGCGGCGCTGGTCGACGAGGCGACCGCCCCGCTGGCCCTCGACCTGCGGTGGGAGCCGGCCACCGACCCGTTCTTCAGGCCGTCGCGGAACCCGCAGTACCTCATGCAGCGGGTCGACCCCACCAAGCACGAGCTGGTCTTCGACGGCCGCCTGGCCCTCGCCTCGCGCAACCTGCACCACGACCACTTCGGCCGCGCCTTCGCCATCGAGCGGGACGGCCGGCCCGTCCACACCGCCTGCGTCGCCTTCGGCGTCGAGCGCTGGCTGGCCGCCTTCGTGCGCCGGTTCGGCCCCGACGCCTCCGGCTGGCCGGAGATCGGACCGTGAGCCCGCCCGTGGTGCTGGTCACCGGCGCCAGCGGCTACCTGGGAGGGCTGGTCGCCCGCCGCCTGGCCGCCCAGGGCGTCGC
>JBOGHR010000485.1:0-3328 GCA_050744905.1 Acidimicrobiales bacterium | reverse complement strand
CCGCCGAGCTGGCCGACGCCGTGCGCCGGGTGGCCGCCGGCGAGCGGGTGGTGGCACCGGCCCTGCTCTCGCTGCTCATGGGCGTGATCGCCCCGGCCGAGCCGGGGCCCGCCACCGCCGGCGAGGCCGCCGGCCATCGGGAGGCGCTCACCCGCAAGGAGCTCCAGGTGCTGGCCCGGTTGGCCGAGGGCCGGTCGAACCGGGAGATCGCCGACGCCCTGTTCGTCACCCCGGCGACGGTGAAGTCGCACCTGGCGCACATCTACGTGAAGCTCGGCGTGACCGGGCGGCAGGAGGCCATGGCCCGCGCCGTGGCCCTCGGACTTCTCGGGTGAACGGCTCACGGCGTCGCCGTTCCCGCCGATCCAGACGACTGTGGAACCCGGTCCCGGCGACGCCCTGAGGGAGCTCTCCGAGGTCCTGTGGCGGGAGCGGGAGCAGCTCGAGCTGGTCCTGTTCAAGCTCGAGGAGCAGCGCCTGCTGCTGGTCGACGGGCAGAGCCGCTGGGTCGGTCACGCCAGCCGTGAGGTCGAGTTCGTCCTCGACCAGGTGGGCCAGATGGAGCTGACGCGGGCGCTGGCCACCGCGGTGGCCGCCGCCGGGCTGGGGCTGGTCGACGACGCCGGCCTGCGGGCCATCGCCTGCGCCGCCCCGTCGCCGTGGCCGTCGGTCATCGAGCGCCACCTGGCCGCCCTCGGGCGCCTGGCCGAGGAGGTCCTGGTCCTGGCCGCGGTGAACCGGGGGCTGCTCGGCGAGGCCCTGGGCCAGCTCCGCTCGGTCATGAGCAGCGACCCCGCCCGGGCCTCCACCCGGGTGCTCGTCGACGCCGCCGCCTACCAGGCCGCCCTGGCCACCAACGATCGGGTGCTGCACCCCTCCCTCGTCGACGCCGTCCGCCGCTAGTTCTTCGGCCACACAGGTCCGCGCGTTCCCAGCGGCAAGGTCCGTGGCCGCGCTCGCCGCCGCAGGCGGCCTCTGCGGCTGCGGGCACCGAGAAGGAACAGGGCGGAGGCGGCGCGAGCTCTGCTCGCCCGCCGGAGCACGATCCAACTCGACCGAATGGAGTGAGCGGAGCGAACGAATGAGGTCGACGCACCAGGGGAGCGGCGAGGCGGCGCCCGGGAGGGGCGTAGAGTGGCGCCGTGACGTCGCTGCGGCCCGGCCCCGTCCCCGAGGTGGGCACCGGCGAGCTGGCCCGGGCGCTGGCCGGCGGTGCGCTGCTGGTGGACGTGCGGATGCCCGACGAGTACGTCGAGGCCCGCGTCCCCGGCGCCGTGCTCATCCCGCTGCCCGAGCTGGGCGCCCGGGCCGGCGAGGTGCCGAGCGACCGGCGGGTGTACGTCATCTGCGCCTCCGGGGGGCGCAGCGCGGCCGCCGTGGAAGCCTTGAACAACGCCGGCTGGGACACGGTGAACGTCGCCGGCGGGACCAAGGCGTGGGTGGCCGAGGGCCGCCCCTTCGACTCCGGCCCCGCCTAGGACGGACACGCCGGCGGCCGGCCGGCGACGACTTGCGCACGGGTCGCCGACGAACGAGACTGGTTCCCAGTTTCGGGACGAGGGGAGACGACGTGCGACGACTGGTGGTGGGCGTGACCACCCTGGCTGCCGCCCTGGCCGGCTGTGGCGGCGCCGCCGGGGGGGACGGCACCGTCACCGTGGTGGCCAGCTTCTACCCGCTGGCGGAGGCGGCCGCCCGGGTCGGCGGCGACGACGTGGAGGTCTCCAACCTGACCCCGGCGGGCACCGAGCCCCACGACCTCGAGCTCACCCCGGCCCAGGTCGACGCCGTGGAGGACGCCGACGTGGTGCTCTACCTGGGCGGCGGCTTTCAGCCGGCGGTGGAGCGGGTGGCGGAGCGGCGGGCCGGCGGCGCCGTCGACCTGCTGGCCGAGCTGCCGGTGGAGGAGGGCGCCGCCGGCGACGAGGAGCACGCCGGCGATGAGGAGCACGCCGGCGACGAGGTGGACCCCCACTTCTGGCTCGACCCCACGCTGCTGGCCCAGGCGGTGGGCGTGATCGAGCGGGCCCTGGTCGAGGCCGAGCCGTCGGCGCGCTCGGGGGTCGAGGCCCGGGCCGAGGCCTACCGGACCGAGCTCCAGCGCCTCGACGACGAGCTGCGGGCCGGCCTGGGCGACTGCCGGCGGCGGGACATCGTCGTCAGCCACGCCGCCTTCCACTACCTCGCCGAGCGCTACGACCTGGCCCAGGTCCCCATCGCCGGCCTCTCCCCCGAGGCCGAGCCGAACCCGGCCCGGCTGGCGGAGCTGACCGACCTGATCGGCGACCGGGGGGTCACCACCGTGTTCTACGAGGCGCTGGTGAGCCCCGCCGTGGCCGAGACGCTGGCGCGCGAGGCGGGCGTCGCCACCGCCGTCCTCGACCCCATCGAGGGGCTGTCGCGGGCCGACGCCGACGCCGGCGCCGATTACGCCACGGTCATGCGCCGGAACCTGGCCGCCCTGCGCGAGGCGCTCGAGTGCCGCTGATCGGGCCGACCGTGCACCGGCGTCTTTAGGCTCGCCCCGGTGCTGCCCCTCCCCCTGCCGTGGCCGTTCGAGCGCGAGTACATGCAGCTGGCGCTGCTGGCGGGGATCGTGGTCGGGGCCACGGCCCCCCTCATCGGGACGTTCCTGGTGCAGAAGCGGCTGGCCCTCATGGGCGACGGGATCGGCCACGTGGCGTTCGCCGGCGTGTCGGCCGGGCTGCTGGCCGGCGTGTGGCCGATCTGGACGGCGCTCGCCGGTGCGGTGGGCGGGGCGTGCGCCATCGAGTGGCTCCGCTCACGGGGCCGGGCCAGCGGCGACCTGGCCCTGGCCCTGTTCTTCTACTCGGGGATCGCCGGCGGCGTGGTGCTGGCCGGGCTGGCCGGCTCCTTCGACGCCGGCACGCTGGCCTACCTGTTCGGCTCGATCCTCACCGTCACCCGCCAGGACACCGTCGTCATCGCCCTGCTCGGCGCGGTGATCATCGCCGGCGTGGCCGTCGGGTGGCGGGCCCTGTTCAGCGTGGTGCTCGACGAGGAGGCGGCGCGCGTCGCCGGCCTGCCGGTGGACCGGCTCAACCTGACGCTGGCCGGGCTGGCGGCGGTGACCGTGGTGGCCGGCATGCGCATCGTCGGCGTCCTGCTGGTGGCCGCCCTCATGGCCCTGCCGGTCGGCGCCGCCCAGCGGGTCGCGTCGTCGTTCCGCGGCACCCTCCTGTGGGCCAGCGGCATCGGGGCGGGCAGCGCCCTCGCCGGGCTGATCGTCGCCCGGCGGTGGGCCCTGGCGCCCGGGGGCACGATCGTGCTGGTCGCCGCCGCCGCCTTCGTGGCGTGTGCCCTGGGC
>JBOGHR010000484.1:0-4337 GCA_050744905.1 Acidimicrobiales bacterium | reverse complement strand
GTCGTGGGCCGGGCTGGTGGCCGCCGCCTGCGCGTCGCCCCTGGCCGAGGGGTGGCAGCCGGGCCGGCGGGCGGCCTACTCGCCCCGGCTGGGCTTCTCCGTGCTGGGCGAGGTGGTCCGGCGCCTCGACGGCCGCCCGCTCGACGCCTACGTCAGCGAGGAGGTGCTCGAGCCGCTCGGGATGTCGGACTCGTGGCTGGCGCTCCCGCCCGAGCGCCACGACGCGTACGGGGCGCGGATGGGCGTCATGCACGACACCAGCCGGGGCCCGCCCGCCCCCATGGCGTCGCTCGCCCACCGCTCGGCGTTCTCCGGCACCATGCCGAGCAGCGGCGCCGTGGGGCCGGCGGGCGACCTGGTCCGGCTGTTCGTCGCCCTGCTCCACAAGGGCGAGCTGGAAGGGGTGCGGGTCCTGTCGGCCCCGGGCGCCGACACCATGTGCGCCCGCCACCGCACCGGGCTGGAGGACGAGACCTTCGGCGGGCCCGTCGACTGGGGGCTGGGCGTGATGGTGAACTCGTGGCACTACCTGCGCCGGCCGGCGCCGTACGGCTACGGCGACTTCGCCTCCCGGCGGGCGTTCGGCCACGGCGGCAACCAGTCGTCGGTGGCCTTCGCCGACCCCGACGCCGGTCTGGCGGCGGCCGTGGTGTTCAACGGCATGGCCGGCGAGGCCGGGCACCACCGGCGCACCCAGCCGGTGGTCAACGCCGTCTACGAAGACCTGGGGCTGGCCGGGGCCCGGTGAGCCGGCGGGCCCGAGCCCATCTCGGGTATCACCGGGGGCCGGGCGCGCTCGCAATCGGTGAGGGTCCCCGGTCCGATCGGAACGGGGCGACGCGCACCGGAGGACAGCAGCCATGGCAACCAGGTACGTCGTCACGTCGCCGAGCCCGGGGGCCGACGTCGCCCTCCCCGAGGGCGACGAGGTCACGGTGGTGGCCGCCCTCGACCGCGGCCTGCTCGTCGACGCCGAGCCGGCCCGGGCCGAGGAGCTCGCCGCCGCCGGCCTGCGGGTCAAGGCCCTCCCCGACCCGCACGCCATCACGCTGTTCTCCTACCGGATCGACACCGCGTCGGGCACCGTCCCCGAGCTGCCGGAGGCCATGGCCCACGCCGCCGGGGACGGGACCGAGGACGAGGCGGCCGACCACAACCACCTCGTGCAGCTCGTCGGTCCCGCCCAGGAGTCGTGGCTGGCCGTGCTGGCCGAGCGGGGGGTGCGGGTGGTGGAGGCGGTGGGACCGTTCGCCTACTACGTCCGGGCCGACGCCGGCACGGTGGCGTCCCTCCGGGGGCTGCCCTTCGTGGCCTGGGCCGGACGCCTGGAGCCGGCCTACAAGGTCAACCCGGTGCTGCTCGCCGCCGGGGAGGAGGCGGCCGACGGGCCGCCCGGGCTCGGCCCCATCGAGGCGGTCGACATCGGCGTGCTGGCCGACGGCGACGTCGACGCCGTCGCCGCCCTGGTGGAGGAGCTGGGCGGCACGGTCCAGGAGGTCGCCCCCGAGAGCGCCGACGCCTACCGGAGCATCACCGTCCAGCTGCCCCAGGACGCGCTCCCGGCCCTCGCCCGCCGCGACGACGTGCGCTGGATCGACGCCGTGCGCACGCCGCTGCTGGAGGACGAGCGCACCGCCCAGATCGCCTACGAGGACCTCGACGGCGCCCCGGCGCCCGGCACCGCCCCGGTGGCCGGCTACGCCGCCAACCTGGCCGCCCTGGGGGCGAACGGCTCGGGCGTGACCATCGCCGTGTGCGACACCGGGGTCGACACCAACGACCCGGCCACCGTGCACCCCGACCTGGCCGGCCGGCTGGCCTTCGCCGTCGACGCCACCGGAGCGGCGCTGGCCGCCGCCGACACCGACGGCCACGGGACCCACGTCGCCGGCATCGCCGCCGGCGGCGGCGGCTCGGGCGACGTCGACCCCCAGGGGTTCGTGCTCGGCATCGGCGTGGCCGCCAACGCCCAGGTCGGCAGCCTGCGCAACAACGGCACCCGCCAGCAGCGCATCCAGACCGCGGCGCAGAACGGCGCCGAGGTGATGAACAACTCATACGCCCTCGACGGCTCGAACTACGGCGCCGGCGACCGGACCTTCGACCTCGGCGTGCGCGACGCCGATCCCGCCACTGCCGACGTGACGCAGCTCGTCGTGGTCTTCTCGGCGGGCAACAGCGGGCCGGGGGCCAACTCGTGCACGAAGGCGGTCAAGAACGCCCTGGTGGTGGGCAACTCCTTGAACTTCCGTCCCGGCGAGGGCGACGCCGACGACATCCGCGGGCTGCGGTCGTCGTCGTCGCGGGGCCCGGCGGGCGACGGGAGGCTGCTCCCCAACCTGGTGGCGCCGGGCACCGACGTCGTCAGCGCCCGCAGCGGGGCGAGCGCCCGACCGCAGTACGTCGACACCGGCGGCGCCGCCCACGCCGGCCACACCCGGCTGAGCGGCACCTCGATGGCGGCGCCCGTGGTCTCCGGCATGTGCGCGGTGCTGATCGACTGGTGGCGGCAGTCCCGCGGTGGCGCCACGCCCAGCCCGGCCCTGCTGAAGGCGCTGCTGGTGGCCAGCACCGAGCCGGTCACCGGCGGGCCCGACGGCAACGGCGGCGCCATCGCCGCCGGCCCCACCAACGACGCCGGCTGGGGCCGGGTCTCGCTGGAGAACGCCCTCCTGCAGGCCCCGGCCAGCGACCGCGGGCCGAAGGTCTTCCTGGACCAGCGCCACGCCTTGACGGCCACCGGCCAGGAGTACCGCATCCGGGTCGCCGCCGCCGACCCGTCGCGGCCGCTGCGGGTCGCCCTGGCCTGGACCGACGCCGCCGGAGCGGTCGGCGCCGACCCGGCCCTGGTCAACGACCTCGACCTGGAGGTGCTGGAGACGGCGACCGGCAACCTCTACCGGGGCAACGTGTTCGCCGGGGGGTTCTCGACCACGGGAGGCGCCGCCGACGCCCTCAACAACGTCGAGTGCGCCTTCGTCCAGGCGCCGTCGGGCGTGTACGAGGTGACGGTCGTGGCCGCCAACGTGGCCGCGTCGGCCCGCCCCGACATCGCCACGCCCTGGCAGGACTTCGCCCTCGTGCTCGACAACGCCGAGGTGCCCAGCGCCGATCCCGTCAGCGTGGTCGCCGTCCTCGACCGGTCGGGCTCGATGCAGGCCTTCGGCTACGTGGACGTCACCCGCCAGAGCTCGCGCCAGTTCGTCGACCTGATGTCGGTCGACGACGCGGTGGGCGTCGTCAGCTTCGGCGACGCCGCCGTCCAGGAGTTCCCGGCCGCCGGGGCGCCCGAGGTCATCGTGGGCCAGTCCACCCGCGACGGCGCGACCGCCGCCGTCGACGCGATCGCCTTCGGCGGCTGCACCTTCATGGGCGACGGCATCGCCACCGGCGGGTCGATGCTGTCCGGCGCCGGCTCCCGGCGGGCGCTGGTGCTGCTGTCCGACGGGTACGACAACAAGGGCTGCGACCAGGCCAACCCGGCCAAGCCCAGCGCCCTCGACGCCGCCGCCGCCCTGCCCGCCGACCTGCCGATCTACTCGTGCGCCATGGGGCCGGCCTCCGACCAGGCCCTGCTGGACCAGCTGGCGGCCGACACCGACGGCCGCTACTACTTCATGCCCACCATCGACGACCTGTTCGAGATCTACAACTACATCCGCGGCCAGGTCACGGGCGACGGGATCATCGTCAACGAGTCGTCGATGGCGTCCCGCTCGGTCGTGTCCGGCCTGGTCGACGGGTGCGCCGAGTCGGCGCTGTTCACCGTCGCCTGGCACGACCCCGCCCTCCGCTACGTCGCCCGGCAGCCCAAGGGCCCCGACCAGCTGTCGGTGCGGCTGCGCTCGCCGGGCGGCCGCTGGTTGCCCCACTCGGCGACCGAGTACAGCCGCACCGTCGGGCGGGGCTACGTCAGCCTCGCCCTCCAGGACCCCCAGCCGGGGCTCTGGACGGTCGAGGTGTCCACCGACCGGGATCGCCACACCCCTTACACGGTGGGCGGCTTCGTGCGCAGCGACATCGGCCTGCGGCTCGACGCGCCCCACCGGGTGCGGCCGGCCGGCCCATCCCGGTGCGGGCCGCGGTGCGCGACGGCCGGGGACCGGTCTCGGGCCTCCGGGTGGGCGCCACCGTGGCGTCGCCCCGCCGCTCCGTCGACGACCTGGTGCGCTCGTACGCCCGCCAGCTGGCCGGGATCCCCCTCCCGGACGCCGTGCGACGCGACGGCAAGGCCGACAAGGACCGCCTGGCGCTGGCCCAGCTCGTCCTCCTGCGGGACCGGCTGCGGGCCGAGACGGGCGAGGACATCCTGGCCCCGGCCGTGACCCGCCTGACCA
>JBOGHR010000483.1:0-2945 GCA_050744905.1 Acidimicrobiales bacterium | reverse complement strand
CCCGGGCGACGGTGGACGCCGGCGTCGCCGTCGGCATCGCCGGGTCGACGGCCGAGCTGGTCGACCGGGTGGGCGCCGCCCTGGCCGAGGGGTACCGCCGGGTGAGGCTCAAGATCGCCCCCGGGTGGGACGCCGAGCCGGTGCGGGCCGTCCGCGAGCGCTTCGGCGACTCGGTGGTCCTCCAAGCCGACGCCAACGGCGCCTACCGGCTCGACGGCTCTGCCGCGCTGGCCGCCCTCGACCCGTTCGGCCTGGCCGCCGTCGAGCAGCCCCTGGCCGCCGACGACCTGGTCGGACACGCCCGCCTGGCCCGGCTCATCCGCACGCCGATCGCCCTGGACGAGTCGGTGACGTCGGCCCGGTCGGCCGCCGCCGCCCTCGCCCTGGGCGCCGCCTCGGTGGTCAACGTCAAGCCGGGACGGGTCGGCGGCTACCTGGAGGCGGTGCGGGTGCAGGAGGCGTGCCGGGTGGCGGGGGCCGGCGCCTGGTGCGGCGGCATGTTCGAGTCGGGCCTGGCCCGGGCCGCCAACCTGGCCCTGGCCGCCCTTCCCGGGTTCACCCTGCCGGGCGACGTGTCGCCGCCGTCGCGGTACCTGGCGGCCGACGTGGTGGCGCCGCTCGTCGCCCGCGGCGGCCGCCTCGCCGTCCCCGACCGGCCGGGGATCGGCGCCGACGTCGACCCCGACCGGCTGCGCCAGGTCACCGTCTCCGTCGAACCGGTCGCCTTCCGGTGACGGCGCGAACCACGCCACGATGAAACCTGACTGCGGGGTTGTCAGGTTCCGCCGACGGTTGGTAAGCTTGTGCGCGAGGAGTCTCGACACCGGCACGAGGAGGACCAACGATGCTGATGCGTTTCGATCCCTTCCGTGAGCTGGACCGGCTGGCCCAACAGGCGACGCAGCAGCGGCAGCCGGCGGTCATGCCCATGGATGCCTACCGGCGGGGTGACCGGTTCATGGTGCACTTCGACCTTCCGGGCGTGGACCCCCGGTCGGTGGAGCTCACCATCGAGAAGAACGTGCTGCAGGTGCGCGCCGAGCGGTCGTGGCCCCGCCAGGAGGGCGACGAGGTCGTGGTCTCCGAGCGCCCCCAGGGCTCGTTCACCCGCCAGCTCTTCCTGGGGGAGGGGCTCGACCCCGACCGCATCGAGGCGTCCTACGACCAGGGCGTGCTCACCGTGACCGTGCCGGTGGCCGAGCAGGCCAAGCCCCGCAAGGTCGAGATCACGAGCGGGGGCGGGGGCGCCACCGCCATCGACGCCTCGTCGTCGGCCGCCTGAGCCGGGCGCTCGCTCAGCGGCCGCCGAGCAGGCCGCCCAGGGCGCCACGGCCGCCCGAGCCGCCGGTCTGCCCCGGCATCACGGCGCGGACCCACGCCTCCAGGGCGGCCGGGTTGCGGCTCTGGGTCATCACCCACCCGGGGCCGGTGAAGTCGAACACCAGGCCCTCGCCCGACTTCAAGGTCTGCACGATGCCGCCGGCCACCTTGCGGATCTGGCTGGAGGCCCCGCCCCCGAAGGCGACGACGTGGCCGGTGTCGACGGCGACCGCCTCACCCGACCCCAGGTCGATGCGGTCGATGGCCCCGTAGCTGGCCAGGATGGCGGTGCCCGTGCCGGTGGCGTGCACGAGGAAGCCGCCCTCGCCGCCGAACAGGTTCTTGAACCCGCCCCAGCG
Source organism: Acidimicrobiales bacterium (assembly GCA_050744905.1). Classification (GTDB taxonomy): domain Bacteria; phylum Actinomycetota; class Acidimicrobiia; order Acidimicrobiales; genus DATLFN01. The sequence continues at coordinate 1,266 of JBOGHR010000483.1, read as the reverse complement.
CGTGTCCAGCTCCACGCCCGGCGACGACGCCAGCCAGCACCCCCGGGTGATCGCCAGCGGCTCCGACGGGGTGACGGGGACCACCACGATGCCGCCCGCCAGGTGGTGGGCGACGTCCACCCACCCGCCCGCCGGCGGCGCCGTGAAGGTGGTGACGAAGAGGCTCTCACCCCCGAGGAACGACCGCTTGAGGCCCTTGAGGACCCCTCCCTGGGTGCTCGCCTCCAGGGAGACGCCGGCCGACGTCGCCATCATGGCGCCCGACTCGGCGCGCAGCTGCTCGCCGGCGCCGAGGGTGACCCGGGCGACGGCGAAGGACGGGTCGTGGCGGACGTCGACGTTCATGGCGACGAAGCTACCGCCGGCGCGGCGGGGGTGCTCCGCCGCCTCGCCGGGTAGGAACGCCGGGTCCAGCCGGCGAGCCACCGGAGAGGAGGCGTGATGTCGCGAGCGGTCAGCTCCGCGTTCCACCGCTCGGTGGACGACGGTGGCCAGCGCCTGACGCGCAGCTGGCCCGCGCTGTTCGCCACCGGCGCCGTCGGCGGCATCGACGTCGGCGTCGGCATCCTCGGCATGCTGATCGTCGAGGACGCCACGGGCAGCGCGCTGCTCGGCGGGCTGGCCTTCGGGATCGGGTTCATCGCCCTGACCCTGGCCAGCAGCGAGCTGTTCACCGAGAACTTCCTGGTCCCGATCGTGGCCGTGACGGCGGGCAAGGCCCGCCCCCGTGCCGTGGTCCGCCTGTGGGCCGGTACGGCGGCGACCAACCTGGCCGGGGGCTGGGTGATCATGGCGGTGGTCGTGGCGGCGCTGCCGCAGGTGCGCGACGAGGCCGTCCGCCTGGCGTCGCACTACGCCGAGCTGGGGGTCGGGTGGGAATCGTTCTCCGCCGCGGTGCTGGGCGGCACGGTCATCACCCTCATGACCTGGATGCAACGGGGCAGCGACTCGGAGGTGGGCAAGCTGGTGGCCGCCGTGGCCGCCGCCTTCCTCCTCGCCGCCGGCTCGCTGTTCCACGCCATCGTCGTGTCGCTGCTCATGTTCGCCGGCCTCCAGGCCGGCGCTCCCTACGGCTACGCCGACTGGCTGGGCGTGCTGGCGTGGTCGACGCTCGGCAACGTGGTCGGCGGCGTGGGGCTGGTGACGATGCTCCGCCTGGTCCAGGTCGGCCGCACCCAGGTCGAGGAGGCCCGGAGGGAGAGCTCGACCGACGACGGCGGGGCGGCGGGCGGGCGCGACGACGCCGGGGCGGGCCCGGCCGACGAC
>JBOGHR010000482.1:0-3531 GCA_050744905.1 Acidimicrobiales bacterium | reverse complement strand
CCCTGGAGGGGCGGGCCGCCGACGGCGGGTGGGAGGGCGCCGCCGCCTTCGTGGTGGGCGACCGCACCTTCACCCACGCCGAGGTCCACGCCGGGGCCGCCCGGGCGGCCGGCGTGCTGGCCGCCAGGGGCGTCGGCCCGGGGGACCGGGTGGTGATCGCCGCCGCCGACGGGATGGAGCTGGTGTGGGCCTTCCTGGGCGCCGTGCGCCTGGGCGCGGTGGCCGTCCCCGTCAACCCCCGCCTGCCCGCCGCCGACCACCGCTTCGTGCTCGCCGACGCCGGCCCGCGGGTGGTCGTGTGCGACGACTCCCTGGCCCCGCGCTTCGGGGGGGGCGACGTGGAGGTGGTGGCCACCGGCGGGCTGGAGCGGCTGCTGGCGCAGGCCCGGCCGGCGCCGCCGGCGGACGTCGGCCACCGCCGGCCCGCCTACGCCCAGTACACCTCGGGCACCACCGGCACCCCCCGGGCCGCCGTCCACGCCCACGGCGACCCGCCGGTGTACTTCGAGGCCTTCGCCCGTCCCGCCCTCGGCCTGGCAGGCGACGACGTGGTGCTCTCGGTGTCGAAGCTGTACTTCGCCTACGGCCTGGGCAACGCCCTGTTCTTCCCGCTGGCCGCCGGCTGCCGGGCCGTGCTGGTGGCCGAGCACCCCCGGCCCGAGGCCATCGCCGACCTGGTGGCGCGCCACCGGGTCACGGTGCTGTTCAGCGTCCCCACCTTCTACGCCCACCTGGTCGCCACCGGGCGCACGGCCGCCATGGCCTCGCTGCGGGCCGCCGTGTCGGCCGGCGAGCGCCTGGCCCTTCCCCTGGCCGAGCGGGCGTCGGGCTTCCTCGGGTGCCCCGTCCTCGACGGGCTGGGCTCCACCGAGGTGGGGCAGACCTTCGCCAGCAACACCCTGGAGGCGTCCCGGCCCGGCACCGTGGGGCGGGCCCTGCCGCCGTACCGGGTGAGCGTGCGCGACGACGAGGGCGGGGAGGTGCCGGCGGGGACGGTCGGCGCCCTGTGGGTGGCGGGGCCCACCGTGATGCTGGAGTACCTGGGCCGCCCGGAGGAGACGGCGTCGGCCCGCCGGGGCGAGTGGCTGGTCACCGGCGACCGCGCCGAGGTGTCCCCCGACGGCTTCGTGCGCCTGCACGGGCGCCGCGACGACATGGAGATGGTCGGCGGCATCTGCGTGCCGCCCCTCGAGGTGGAGGCCGTGCTGGCCCGCCACCCGGCGGTGACCGAGGTGGCGGTGGCGGCCGTGCCCGGCGACGACGGCGCCTCCCGCCTCACCGCCTTCGTGGTGCCCGCCGCCGGGGCGCCGGCCTCGGTCGCCTCCGACCTGGTCGCCATGGCCCGGGCCGAGCTGGCCCCGTTCAAGGTCCCCCGCGCCGTGCGCCTCGTCGACGCCCTGCCCCGCACGCCCACCGGCAAGCTGCGCCGCTTCGTCCTCCGCGCCGGCTGGGCCGGCGGCGCCCCTGCCCCGTAGCCGCCCACCGCGGTGCCCGACGCCGGTCAGGCTTCGACGAGGGCGCCGGAGCGGTCGAGGTAGGTGGCGAACGCCTCGTCCACCGCCGCCTCGTCGAGGCCGAAGCGGGCCAGGTCGTAGCGGTGGGCGCCGTGCTTGTGGCGCGGGTTGTCGGACGCCCACGCCTCCATGCGGGCCTCCGCCCCCCGGCCCGGCGCCCGGCCCAGGGCCCGGTAGACGTCGCCGACGGCCCCGAGCGGGTCGGCGGCCAGCCGCCGGTAGGCGACGTCGACGAAGCCGGCGGGCGAGCGGTCCCGCACGGCCAGCGCCCGTTCCATGGCGGTGGCGGACCGGGCCAGCGCCTGGCGCCCCACCACGGCCGGCGCCACCTCCCCGGCGTAGGGGGCGCGCAGGGTGGCGATGAGGCTGGCGTAGGAGGCCACCGCCTCGTAGGGGTGGCGGTGGCACACCACCACGGTGGCGCCGGGCAGGGCGCCCAGCAGGGCGTCGAGGTGCCCGAGGTGGCTGGGGGACTTGAGCGCCCACGTGGCGCCGGGGGGCGACGACGCCGACAGGGCCCGGAGCTGGAGGGCGTAGAAGGCGTACTCGCCCTCGAGGGGGGCGGTGGCGTACCACGCCGAGTACTCCTCGGCGTCGAACATGTCGTCGAAGTGCTGGCTGGCGAAGGTGTTCTGGAGCAGGGCGTCGCACTCCTCGGGGCCGGTGGCGGTGGCCGGGTGGATGGCCCGGAACCCGGGGGCCATGCGGTAGAAGGCCTCCAGCCAGGCCTCGGCCCGGGCGACCCGCTCCTCGACCGGGGGGCCGCCCGCCTCGGGGGGCACGGGGTGCAGCGCCTCCCAGAACCGCAGGGCCCGGTGGGCGGGGTCGAGGGCGAGCAGGTTGTGCAGCAGCGTGGTCCCCGTCCGGGGAAGGCCGGTCACCACCACGGGCCGGCCGAGGGGGCGGGCCGGCGTGTCCGGGTGGGCGTCGACGTAGGCCAGCACCGCGCACTGGTTGCGCAGGTGGCGCAGGGCCGCCCGGCGCAGCACGTCGGCCCCGGTGGGGGACAGGCGGGCGGTGCGCCCGCTCGACCTGAGCAGGCGCTCCAGGTTGTCGGTGAACGGCAGGTCGCCCCCGTAGCCGGCGCGCGCCGTCGCCTCGGCGACCAGGTCGGCGGCTGGGGCGGCGGCGGGCGTCGTCACCGGGCCTCGATCGCCTGCCAGATGGCGTCCAGCGACTCCTCCACGGTCTGGAGGTGGGTGGGGACCACGACGTCGGGCGCGTCGGGGGGCTCGTAGGGGTCGTCCACGCCGGTGAGCCCGTGCAGCTCGCCGGCCCGCTGGCGGGCGTAGAGGCCCTTCACGTCCCGCCGGGCGCACACCTCCACCGGGGTGGCCACGTGCACCTCGAGGAAGCGGCCGTCGTGCAGGGCCCGCACCTCGTCCCGCTCGTTGCGGTAGGGCGACACCAGGGCGCACACGACCATCACGCCGTTGCGGCTCAGCAGGTCGGCGACGAAGCCGACCCGGCGAACGTTCTCGGCCCGGTCCTCCCGGGAGAAGCCCAGGTCCCGGGTGAGCTGGGTGCGCACCACGTCGCCGTCGAGCACCTCCACCCGGTGGCCGGCCTCTGCGAGCCGGCGGGCGATGCCCCGGGCCAGGGTCGTCTTGCCCGCCGAGGGCAGGCCGGTGAGCCAGATGGTCAGCCCGTCCACCGTGTCACCCCCGCTCGTCCGCCGGCGACGCGACGGGGGCGGCCAGGCCGGCCACCGCGCCCAGCACGGCCGCGGCCAGCTCCGGCCGGCACACCACCAGGTCGGGAAGCTCGGCCCCCGGCCGGCCGTAGCGCAGGGGGGAGCCGTCGAGGCGGGAGGCGTGGAGCCCGGCGGCCACCGCCACCGCCACCGGCGCCGCCGAGTCCCACTCGTGCTGCCCGCCGGCGTGCACGTAGGCGTCGGCCTCGCCGAGCACCACCGCCATGGCCTTGGCGCCGGCCGAGCCCAGGGGCACCAGCTCGGCGCCCAGGCGCCGGGCCAGCTCGCCGACCAGCGCCGGCGGGCGGCTGCGGCTCACCACCA
>JBOGHR010000481.1:0-2398 GCA_050744905.1 Acidimicrobiales bacterium | reverse complement strand
CGTGCTGGTCCTCGTCGGGCTGGCCGCCGGCGGGCGGCGGGGCGGCAGCTCGGCCGACGTGGCCCTGGCCGAGGCCATCCGCGACCTGGCCGGTCGGGTGCAGCAGGGCGACGGTCCCATGGGGCCGGAGGCGGGCGACCGCCTGGAGACCGTGGCCGACCACGTCGAGGCAGGCGGGGGCGCGGGCGACGCCAACGCCCTCCTGGGCGACGCCGCCCGGTGGGCCTCCGAGGGGCGCCTGTCGGGCGCCGCCCTGACCGAGATGGGGTCGCTCCTGGCCCGCATCGACGGCGTCGACCCGTCGCTGGCGACCACGACCACCACGACCACGGCGCCGCCGGCGACCCCGCCCCCCGCCGTCACCGACGACCGGGACGACGACGAGGACAAGGACGACGACGAGGACCGGCGGGGCCGCAAGAAGGGCAGGGGAAGGGGCTGAGCGGGCCCGGCGTCCCGCCCGGGGGACCGGCGCCGCCCCCGCTGGGGGCGGTGGAGGCGCTGGAGCGCATCGCCGAGCTGCTCGAGCGCACGCGCGAGCCCACCTACCGCGTCCGCGCCTTCCGCACGGCGGCGGCGGCCGTGAAGGGGCTGGCGGCCGGGGAGCTGGAGGACCTGGCCGCCGCCGGCCGGCTGCGCACCCTCCCCGGGGTCGGGGAGAAGACCGAGCGGGTGATCACCCAGGCGCTGGCCGGCGAGGTGCCGTCGTACCTTGCGAGGCTGGAGGGCCAGCTGCCCGACACCACCGGCGGGCCGGGGGCCGCCCTGCGGGCCGCCCTCCGGGGCGACTGCCACACCCACTCGGACTGGTCCGACGGCGGCAGCCCCGTCGAGGAGATGGCCCGGGCGGCGCGGGACCTGGGCCACGAGTACCTCGTCCTCACCGACCACTCGCCCCGCCTCACGGTCGCCAACGGGCTGTCGGCCGAGCGGCTGCGCCGCCAGCTCGACGTGGTCGCCGCCCTCAACGAGGAGCTGGCGCCGTTCCGTGTCCTCACCGGCATCGAGGTGGACATCAACGAGGACGGCTCGCTCGACCAGGAGCCGGGGCTCCTTGCCCGCCTCGACGTGGTCGTGGGCAGCGTCCACTCCAAGCTGCGCATGGAGGCGCCGCTGATGACGGCCCGCATGGTGAAGGCGCTGGCCGACCCCCACCTCGACATCCTCGGCCACTGCACGGGTCGCATCGTGGTCGGGCGGGGCCGGCCCGAGTCGAGCTTCGACGCCGCCGCCGTGTTCGCGGCGGCCGCCGCCCACGACAAGGCGGTCGAGATCAACAGCCGGCCCGAGCGGCTCGACCCTCCCCGCCGCCTCCTCCGCCAGGCGGTGGAGGCGGGATGCCGCTTCGCCATCGACACCGACGCCCACGCCCCCGGCCAGCTCCACTGGCAGCCCTACGGCTGCGCCCGCGCCGCCGAGTGCGGGGTCGACGCCGCCCGGGTGGTGAACACGGCGTCGGCCGACGACCTGGTGGCGTGGGCCGCCGGCCACGAATGAGCCCGGAGCGACCGTGGGTACGATGCCGGCGATGGACGCATCGGGCATCGGGCGCGTGCTGCTCGTCGTCGCCCTGGTGGCCGGCGTCGCCGGGGCGCTGCTGCTGATCGGCTCCGCCCTCGGCCTCGGCCGGCTGCCGGGCGACCTCTCGTTCGGGCGCGGGAACAGCCGCGTCTACGTGCCCCTGGCCACGAGCATCCTGGTGTCGGTCGTGGCGACCGTCGTCCTCAACCTGGTGCTCCGCCGGTGAGCGCCGCCACCGAGCGCTTCGCCGGCCTGGTGCGGCGCCCGGAGGCCGACATCCCCCTGGACGAGGCGGCGCTGCTCATCGCCGCCCACGCCTACCCCGGCCTCGACGTGGCCGCCCAGCAGCGGCGGATCGACGACCTGGCCGACGGGTGCCCGGAGCCGACCGTCGAGTCCCTGCGCTGCCACCTGTTCGACGACCTCGGGTTCGGGGGGGACGCCCGCCACTCCCGCGATCCCCGGAGCTCGTTCCTGAACGACGTGATGGACCGCCGGGCCGGCATCCCGGTCTCGCTGTCGGTGCTCACCATGGAGGTCGGCCGCCGGCTGGGGCTGGCGCTCGTCGGCGTCGGCATGCCGGGGCACTTCCTCGTCCGCCACCAGGACGGCGGGGAGATCCTCGACCCCTTCGGCGGCGGGCGCACGCTGGACGCCGACGACTGCGGGAAGCTGTTCCGCAACGTCCACGGTCCCGGTCCCGCCTTCGGGCCCCAGATGCTCGCCAGCGCCGGGCCCCGGGCCATCCTCGTGCGCATGCTCGCCAACCTGCGCCTGGTCTACCTGGCCGCCGGCGACGCGCCGGCGTCGGGGTGGGTGGACCGGCTGCGGGCCACGGTGCCGGCGGAGACGGTCGCCGACCGGGCCGACGTGGCCC
>JBOGHR010000480.1:0-12682 GCA_050744905.1 Acidimicrobiales bacterium | reverse complement strand
GCTTGCCGAGCACGGCGCGGTCGTGATCGACTCCGATGTCCTCGCACGGGAGGCGGTGGGAGCGGGCACGGAGGGCCTCGCCACCGTCGTGCGGGAGTTCGGCGATTCGGTCCTCGGCCAAGACGGTGTGCTGGATCGCGCCCGGCTGGCCGCGGTGGTGTTCGCCGACCCGGGCGCCCGCCGGGACCTGGAGGCGCTCGTGCACCCGGCGGTGCGGGCCGGGGTGGCCGAGCGGGTGGCCGCCCTCGCCGCGGCCGGGGACGGCGGCGGGGTCGTGGTGGTGGAGATCCCGCTGCTGGTCGAGTCCCCGGCCTCCCGTGCCGGGCTGGCGTCGGTCATCGTGGTCGACTGCCCCGAGGACGTGGCCGTGGCCCGCCTGGTCGCGGCCCGGGGGATGTCCGAGGCCGACGCCCGGGCCCGCGTCGCCGCCCAGGCCTCACGGGGCGAGCGCCTGGCCCTGGCCGGCTTCGTGGTGGACAACTCGGGCACGGTCGCCGACCTGGCCGCCGAGGTCGACCGCTGCTCGGATTGGCTGGAGGGCCTCCGGGCGGCGGGGGCGGCGGGGGAGCGCTGACGAGAGGGCGACGCCCGTCGGCCTCAACCCGGAGGGAACAGCTCCTCGACGCAGAACCGACTATGTCGTCGCGGTCCACCGCTCAGCAGCGCTCGAGGGCCCGGCGGGAGAGGAGCACGCCCCTCCGGCGGAACGCCGCCGGTGCCTCGGCGAGGGCGACGGCGCGGAAGCCCTTGGCGTCGCTCACGAACCACAACCGGTCGAGGAACCTCCCTGGTTCGCACGCCCAGTCCGGCCCCGGCGGCGGCTGCGAGGTGCTCGGCCAGGGCGCCGAGGAAGGCGTCGTGGCGCCGGTCGCCGGTCGGAGGCGAGCGCTCGGCGAGCGCGCGGTTGCGCTGGTCGTCGGTCTGCATGAGACCGAACTCGTCGAGGAGCTCCCGCACGGCCGGCAGGAGCTCCTCGCCCCGGGCGGCCCGCGCGGCCACCCCCGCGATGGTCTGGGAGTACGCCTCGTCCGGAGGCGGGTGCTCGGCCAGCCAGTCCCGAAGGCTCATGGGTCGACGGTAGGCGACTCATGAGGCGACGGCGGCATCCCGCGCGCAGTCCCGGCGGCCCCGGACGGCTGGTCGACCCGGTTCGGAGCCGGAGGAGCTTCGATCACGGGGCGAGAGGACGGGGCGACGCCGGCGGCGGGGGAGGCTGTCGGCGCGCTTGCCGGTCGCTCGATGGGCGGCGGGCGTGCTTCGCGGGGGTGCCACCCAGGGGCGCGCCGCTGGGGACCTCGGCACCCGCCGTGCCCCCGGTACGCCGGCCCGGAGGGTGGGGCGAAGGGGCGCGGCGCACGCCGTCAAACCAGCGGGCCACGGGCCGGACAGGGCCGACGAGTAGGCCGCTCGATGCGCTCGCCGACGTCTGTTGGCCAAGGCCACCACGCCGAAGAAGTCGATGTAGACCCCCTTCGCATCGTTCAGCGTCCGCCTCGGCTAGCACCCGGCGGAGCAGCGAGGTCTTCCCGAGCCGCCGGGGAGCGACGAGCCGGCTCCTGTTGCCCTCGGAGGCCGTGGCCAGCAGCTGGGCCGCCTCGGCGTCCCGGTCGACCAGGTCGTCGGCACCTAGGGGCCCGGAGTGACGGATGTGGGTGCTCGCGCGCCGGCGGAGGCGGGTCGGGCTGGTTCGTCTGACCGGCCCGGCGCTATGGACCAGGGTGTCAGCGGATGAGCGCGAAGTACGGCGCCGGCGTCTCGACGACATCGTTGGGATTCGGCTGCATGCTGAGCGTCCCTTGACCCGACAACAACAGTCGACGCGCGATGAACTGGGCGTTGAGATCGATCAGCTGGCTAGCCTGGCCCGAGAAGTTGAAGGTCGCGTTCGGGAAGAAGAACACCCCTCCGGTGATGGTGTTTCCCGCCCCCTTGATCTCCGACGTGGCAGACGCCTCCGTCCAGACGGCGAGGTCCTCGAAGTTTTGAAGGGGCAAGCTCGTGTCGCGTGGCCCGCTCGTCTGGTTGGGCGCGATCCAGTCGACGGTTCCGAAGATCCTCAGACTGCCCTTGAAGGAGTTCGTTGCCGGGCAAGGTTGCGGGACGAACACTCCGGATGTGTTGGTGTAGCCGGCGCAGGTGGGGTCCGTCGTCGTGTCCTGGCTCGGAAGGGACCCGCCGTCCGCCATCAACACGAAGGTCTGGCACATCTCGACAGTGGCCGAGCCCGCGCCGGTCGTGTTGAAGGCGCCGGTGGCGACGACGAGACGGCTCGGGCCGGTCGACGGCGCCAGCCGGTCCTCGATGCAGCTCAGCTCGTCCCAGTCAGAGGCGCCCTGGCAGCCGCTGTCGCCCACGCCCGGGGTGGCGCTGTAGTCCCTCTTGCCGTCGCCGTCGTTGTCGATGTTGTCGCTGCACGTCGGTACGAGAGGTGTGAGCGGACCGGTGTTGATGAGGAGCGCACCGGCCACGGAGATGCCGGTCCCGGGGGCCGGCGGGCTGCAACCCCCGCAACCGCCGACGATGATCTCCTGCGCCTCGGGGAACGCGGCCATCCCGCCGGGCCGGATCGAGAGCCTGCCGGCGAGGACAACCTTGGTGCCGCCGAAGCGGACGTTCGGGACGTCGAGTGTCGCGCAGTTCACGTAGACCCGCGTGACGCTGGCAGCGACGTCGATGAGGGTGGCGTCGTTGGTGGCGCAGGCGGCGACGCCCGAAGCAAGGGTCGCCGGCGCCAGGCCACCGGGGTCAGGGCCACCGGGAGTGCCGGGCGGGTAGACGTGGTAGGTCTGGCCATCCGAGCCGGTGACCACGTTGCAGAGGGGGCACAGCGCGACCGCGTTGGCAAGCGAGGTCAGCAAGGCCTGCGAGTTGTTCTTCAGCTGCAGTACCCGCCGGGACGGAGGTGCGTCGTACACGCTGTCCACCACGTCACGAGACGCGATCACGCCCGGGGTGGGGCCAGGGCGGACGCCGCCACCGGGCACGTTGTATGCAGCGTGGGTGGTCAGGCGGTCGAAGGTGAGGGCGTACATGTCGAGCCGTCCGGGCGCACCTCCGGCGTCCTCTGCCTCGATCGACGGCGCACCGGGACGGTCCGACGACGGCGCGAGCGTTCCGCCGTGGACGGCGTACTTTGCGGGCGGGTTGCCGCCGGCGTTCGAGCACGGGGGCGCCAGGGCCTTGGTGTCGACCTGGATGATCCCTGGCCGCGGCGTGCCGTCGGAAGCGATCGACCCCTTCACCAGCACGCTTGAAAGATTTCCGCTCGCCACGATGGCCTCGCACCCGACTCGCTCGAGGACGACGAGGCCGGCGTTCTGCTTCGGGTTGCTGCCGATGAACCCACGCACCACAGCATTGGCGCTCGCCGTCAGGTCGGTGACGCCGATCACCCCGGCGAACAACGGCGGGCTCTGCTGCTGCACCGTCACTCGCATCCGCTCACAGGGCAGGCCGTCTTCCTCCAGGGTTCTCGTGCCGGTCAAGGGGTTCATTGCGTAGTGTGGATCCTCGATCTCGCTGTCGAGCACCGGATTCTGGATGGTGATCACGAAGTCGCCCCAGGTGGCGGTCATGACCACCGGCGTGGCGGGATCGCACGCGCCGGCGAACGTGGGGTCACACGTCTCCGGGATGGGGGCGACGGACTCGTTGGTGCCGACGTAGGCCACGGCGGCGCGGCAGGCATTGATGACGTCGCCGCCTGACAGGTTCTGTCCCGCCGCAAGTGCCGATAGGTCCGCAGTCCGCTGTGCCTGTCGGCGGGTACTTCGGACATGACCGAGATCGATGACGATCGCGACCATGATGAGGAGCGCAGTCAGGAGCAGCGCCCAGATGACCAGGTACGCGCCCCGTTCGTCCCGCCGCCTCGTCATGTCGCCGGCTCATATCGGGCCGTGGCCTGGCTCCTGAGGTCCAGGTCCCGCGTGAAGAACAGCGTCTCGATCTCCGCGGGCCGGCCGACCAGCACGTGGACCCTCGAGTACGTGTCGGTGAGCCCGTCGCTGTAGCAGTTGGGCGGGGGGATGGGGCCCGGCGGGTTCCCGAGGGTCTGCGAGTAGGGTTTGCTGGACGAGTCCGTCCACACCGAGCCGTCGGGTCTGACGAGGGCCACGCAGAGGTAGTGACCCGTTTGAGCGAGGTCGAGATCGCCGGCCGCGGCCTCGACGATGCGGTCCTCGACGGCGCTCCACCAGAAGTCGGCGGCCAGGCCGGTGGGCTGCTTGGCCAGGGTGGACGCGTAGCGGGCCCCCTCCCGAGCGGCGTGGGTGACGCTGAGGTTCTGGTTGTACGCCCGCCCGCCGGAGAACATCCCGAGGATGAGGGTCATGAAGAGCGGCAGTATCAGGGCGAACTCGACCAGGGCGGCGCCACGCTCACCCCGCTCCACCCGCCTCCGGTACCGCTGCGTCACCACTGACCTCCGCCCCCACGCCCCGCCAACCCACCAAGGGTAGTGTGTTTCGCGCCCTGCTCGGATGCAATCGGCGGGATCCGGGGGAACCGGAGCGGTTGTTCGCAGAAAGTGGTTGTCTTCACCGGGGGGTTGTCGATACATGGGAGTGCTGGCGGGGGTCGTCGTCGTCGACGGGATTGGGGTTGTCTGAGTGGGTGCCAAGCGGACGCTGATCGTGGCCGGGGCGGTGGTGGTGGCGGCCATCGCGGCCTTCGCGAACTACGCCTACCTGAGTTCGGTGCAGGACCGGGCCTACGACAACGCCGAGCGGGTGCGGGTGTTCGTGGTGGCCCAGGACATCGAGAAGGGGGTCCCCGGCGAGCAGGCGCTCCAGGAGGAGCGCATCCGCTCCGACGAGATCCCCCGGGAGTTCCGCCCGGGGACGGCCATCACCGACACCGCCACCATCCGCGGCAAGGTGGCCCTGTCCAACCTGTCGATGGGCCAGGTGGTGGTGGACGGCATGTTCGTCGACCCCGTCGTGGCCCAGGTGAGCTTCTCCCAGCGCATCCCGCTGGGCCAGGTGGCGGTGACCGTGTCGGTGGGCCAGGTGCAGGGCGTGGCCGGGCTGGTGGTTCCCGGTGATAGGGTGAACCTCCTTGTGAGCGACCCGGCGGGCGCCCGGCGGTACCTGTACCAGAACGTGAACGTCCTGGCCATCGGCTCGTCGGCCGCTCCCCAGGCGGGGGAGACGCAGGCGGCGGTGAACCCGGGGAGCAACCTGATCACCTTCGCCGTGCCGCCCATCGCGGCGGCCCGGATCGTGGCGGCGAGCGACCTGTACCTCACCCTGGTGCCGCCCGACAACCCGGCGACCCAGGTGCCCCCGGTCAGCCCGGACGACCTGTTCCCGGCCGAGCTCACCCCGTACCCGTAGCGAGGGGATCGTGACCACCGTGGAACCCGTCACCGGTCCCCGCCTCCGGGTGGCCGCCGTGGGCCTGGAGCCCGCCCTCCAGACGCGGCTGCGCCACGTCATGGCGGACCGGGCCAACGTCGAGCTCCTCCGCGCCCTCGGCGAGATCGAGGTCGGGGGGCCGGGGAGCGCGCTCACCGTGGTCGTGCTCGGCCCCGCGTTCGCCGACCAGGCGCGCCTGGAGGAGGCGCTGCGGCTGGTGCACACCCAGCCGTCGCTGTCGGCCGTCCTGGTGGCCGAGGAGCTGACCACCCCGCTGCTCCAGCGGGCCATGCGGGCCGGCGTGAGCGACGTGGTCACCTTCGACTCCGACCCCGGCGACCTGGAGGCAGCCATCGAGCGGGCGGCCGAGCAGCTCGCCTCCCGGCTGCTGGCCGTGCCGCCCCCCCGCCCGGCCGACGCCGGGCTGCACGGGCGGGTCATCACCGTGTTCTCGCCCAAGGGCGGCTCGGGCAAGTCGGTGGTCGCCTGCAACCTGGCCGTCCTGCTGGCCGAGCGCAGCGACCAGCCGGTGGTCCTGGTGGACGCCGACCTCCAGTTCGGCGACGTCGCCGTCATGCTCAAGCTGGCGCCGCACCACACCATCGTCGACGCCGTGTCCGCCATGCACCGGCTGGACGCCAACCTCATGCGCAGCCTGCTCTCCACCGGCCCCAACGGCCTGCTCGTGCTGCCGGCGCCCCGGGAGCCGGCGTTCGGCGACCAGGTGACGCCGGCCGACATTCACACCATCCTCGATCTGCTGCGCCAGTTCTGCAGCCACGTGGTGGTGGACACCCCGACCCAGTTCAGCGACGTGGCCCTCCACCTCATCGAGGAGAGCGACGACCTGGTGCTGGTGGCCGGCATGGACGTGCCCAGCATCAAGAACATGAAGATCGGGCTCCAGACGCTCAAGCTGCTGGGCACGCCCCAGAGCAAGCTGCGCCTGGTGCTCAACCGGGCCAACGCCAAGGTGGGCCTCGACGTCAGCGAGGTGGAGAAGACGCTCCACCTGCGGGCCGAGGCCCTGCTGCCGAGCGACATCATCGTCCCGCAGTCGGTCAACAAGGGCATCCCGGCGGTCATCGCCTCGCCCCGCTCGGGCTTCGCCCGCACCATGACCGCGTTCTCCGAGGTGCTGACCCCGGCCCTCGACAAGTCACGCCGGAGGTAGCCGCGTGTCCCTCTACAAGCGACTCCAGGAGTCCCAGGCCACCCCGCTGCGCCGGGACGCCGCCCTCGACGAGCTCCGCCTCAAGGTCCACCACCAGCTCATCGAGACGCTGGGGCCGGTGCTGTCCGACGGGCACATGAGCGAGCTGGAGCTGCGCCGCCGGGTGGAGGAGGAGCTGCGCGCCGCCCTGGCCGCCGAGCCCGTCCCCATGTCGCTGTCCGACACCGAGGCGCTCATCCGCGACGTCACCGACGACGTCATCGGCTACGGCCCCATCGACCGCTACCTGAAGGACCCGGCCATCACCGAGGTCATGGTCAACGGCCCCACCGAGGTGTTCGTCGAGCGCCTGGGCAAGATCCACAAGGTGCCGGTCAGCTTCGTGGACGTCCCCCACCTGCGCCGCATCATCGACAAGATCGTGAGCCAGGTGGGCCGCCGGGTCGACGAGTCGACCCCCATGGTGGACGCCCGCCTGCCCGACGGTTCCCGCATCAACGCCGTGGTCCACCCCCTCGCCATCGGGGGGCCCTTCCTCACCATCCGCAAGTTCGCCAAGGACCCCCTGATGGTGGACGACCTCGTCGAGCTGGGGACCCTCGACCCCGACGTGGCCCGCTTCCTGGAGGCGTGCGTCAGGGGCCGCCTCAACGTGGTCGTCTCCGGCGGTACCGGCACCGGCAAGACCACCCTGCTCAACGTGCTGTCCGGCTTCATCCCCGCCGACGAGCGCATCGTGACGGTGGAGGACGCCAAGGAGCTCCAGCTCCGCCAGGAGCACGTGCTGTCCATGGAGGCGAGGCCGCCCAACATCGAGGGACGGGGAGAGGTCACCATCCGCGACCTGGTCCGAAACTCGCTGCGCATGCGCCCCGACCGGATCGTGGTGGGGGAGTGCCGCTCGGGCGAGGCCCTCGACATGCTCCAGGCCATGAACACCGGCCACGACGGATCGCTCACCACCATCCACGCCAACAGCCCCCGCGACGCCCTGGCCCGCATCGAGACCATGACCCTCATGGCCGGCTTCGACCTGCCCATCCGGGCCATCCGGGAGCAGATGGCGTCCGCCCTCGACCTGGTGGTCCACCTCACCCGCCTGCGGGACGGCACCCGCCGGGTCACCCACGTGACCGAGATCCAGGGCATGGAGGGCGACGTGATCATCATGCAGGACGTGTTCCTGTTCGACTGGAGCATGGGCGTGGAGCCCAGCGGGCGCTTCCTGGGGAAGCTCAAGCCCACCGGCATCCGCCCCAAGTTCGCGGAGCGCCTCCACGACATCGGCATCGACCTCGCCGCCGGCCTGTTCGTCAATCACGGCATGGACCGGCGGGGCGTGGGCCTTCGATGAGGCGGCTCCTCGCCGCCGTGGTCCTGGCGGCGGCGTGCGCCGTGCTCGGGGCGCCCGGCGCCGGGGCGGCGGACGCCGTCGTCATCCGCAAGGTGGACTCCAGCCAGTTCCCCACCATCACCATCTCCGCCCTGGTGCAGGGCGAGCGGCCGGGGCTGGACGAGTTCGCCCTCCGGGAGAACGGCAGGATCGTCCCCCCCGGCAACCTGGAGGTCATCCCCATCGGCGAGACCGACACGGCGATCGGCATCGTGCTGGTCATCGACACCTCGGGGTCCATGCGGTCGCAGAACCGGATGGAGCAGGCCAAGGCGGCCGCCCGCCAGTTCGTGCAGCAGAAGCCGCCCAGCGCCGAGGTGGCGGTGGTGGCCTTCGCCGACCAGCCCCGGGTGGTCACGGGCTTCACCGCCGACGCCGCCCTGCTGGCCGGCGCCATCGACGGCCTGGCGGCGGCGGGGGAGACGGCGCTGTTCGACGGGGTCAGGGTGGCCTCGACCCTGCTCACCGACCGCCCCGACCTCCAGGCCAACGTCGTGGTGCTCTCCGACGGGGCCGACACCGCGTCGCAGAACGGCGTGGACACGGTGGAGGCCTCCGTCCTGGCGGCCAAGGCGGTGGTGTTCTCCGTCGGCCTGCCCGGCGAGGGGTTCGAGTCCGCCCCCCTCGCCCGCCTGGCGGCGTCCACCGGGGGCCAGTACGTCGAGACCACCGACTCGTCGCAGCTGGCGGCGCTGTACGCCAACGTGCAGGCGGCCATCCAGAACCAGTACGAGATCAGCTACACCTCCAGCGCCACCGGGCCCATCGAGATCAGCCTGGCGGCGGCCGGGGCCCTCGCCACGGCGGGGCCCATCAACGCCGGGGCGGTGGCCGAGGGCACGGCCACGTCGCCGACGGTGATCAAGCCGTCCGGGTACTCCAGCTTCATCGGCAGCGGCTTCGGCATCGCCCTCATCGTCGTCGTGGCCGCCGCCGCCGCCGCCCTGGTCGTGCTCGGCGTCGTGGCCCTCGCCCGCCGGGAACGGGCCGGGCTCGACGAGACGCTCCGGGCCTACGGGCCCATCCCCGGCTCGCCCGGCCAGCCTGCCGACCTGGAGCTGGCCCAGACGGCGCTCCTCCGCCGGGCGGTGGACGCCACCGGCCGCCTGGCCAGCGCCCGGGGCGCCCTCGACGCGGTGGAGTCCAAGCTCGAGCAGGCCGACCTCCCGGTGCGGCCGGCGGAGGCGCTGTTCTTCTACGTCGTCGGGGTCGCCATCGGCGGCGTCGTCGGCCTCCTCCTCGGCGGCCTCTTCGGCGGCTTCGTCGCCGTGTTCTCCCTCGCCCTCGTCCCCCTGGCCGTGCTGAGCTCCCTGGCCGCCCGCCGCAAGCGGGCGTTCACCGCCCAGCTCCCCGACATGCTCCAGCTCCTGGCCAGCACGCTGCGGGCCGGCTACTCGCTCCTCCAGGGCGCCGAGGCCGTCACCGAGCAGGTCGACGACCCCATGGGCAAGGAGCTGCGCCGGGTGCTGGGCGAGGCGCGGCTGGGGCGCCCGCTGGAGGATGCGTTCGCCGACTCCGCCCGGCGCGTCGGCTCCGGGGACTACGACTGGGCCGTCATGGCGATCCGGATCCAGCGCGAGGTCGGCGGAAACCTGGCCGAGCTGCTCCAGACGGTGAGCGAGACCATGGTCGCCCGTGAGCGGCTGCGGCGGGACATCCGCACCCTCACCGCCGAGGGTCGGATCAGCGCCATCGTCCTCGGGCTGCTCCCGTTGGCGATCGGCGCCGTCGTGTTCCTGCTCAACCCCGACTACCTGGAGCCGTTGTTCACCCGTACGATGGGCAAGCTCATGGTGCTCGGAGCCCTGGTGATGGGCCTGGCCGGCTTCGTGTGGATGAAGAAGATCATCACCATCGAGACCTGACCGATGCTCATCCTCGCCGCTTTCTCCGTCTTCGCCGCACTGGCCCTCGGCTTCTGGGCGCTGGCCGGTCAGCTGACCGAACGGGCCGCCTTCCGCGCTTCCCTGCGCCAGTTGGACGACTACGACGCCATGGCGGCCGTCCCGTCCCGCCAGGTCGAGCTCGCCGCCGGGTTCCAGACCCGCGTCGTGGCCCCCGTCACCCAGCGGCTGGTCCAGCTGGGCAGGCGGGTCACGCCCGCCGACTACGTGGCCAAGTCGGCCGAGAAGCTCACGCAAGCCGGCAAGAGCCGCGCCGACGACCTCGACCGCTTCCTCGCCGTACGGGTCGCCACCGTCGCGTTGATCCCCGTCGCCTTCGTGCTGTGCTTCCTCGTCCTTCCACTCTCCGGGAGGACGCCCCTTGCGCTGTTCATCCTCCTCGCGGTGATGCTGGCCATCGGGCCCGACGCGGTGCTGAACCGCCAGGTGGCCGAGCGCCGGTACCAGATGCAGATGAAGCTGCCCGACATCCTCGACCTCCTCACCATCAGCGTGGAGGCGGGCCTCGGCTTCGAGCAGGCGCTGGACCGCACCGTGTCGTCCGTCCCCGGCCCGCTGTCCGAGGAGTTCGCCAGGATGATCGGCGAGGTGCGGGCCGGCTCCAGCCGCAGCGAGGCGCTGCGCGCCTTCGAGGCCCGCACCGGGGTGCCCGAGGTGAAGTCGTTCGTCCTGGCGCTGCTCCAGGCCGACGCCTTCGGCATCTCCATCGGGCGCATCCTGCGCCAGCAGGCCGACGAGATGCGGGTGCGCCGCCGCCAGCTGGCCCAGGAGCGGGCCCAGAAGGCGCCGGTCAAGATGCTGTTCCCCATGGTGTTCTGCATCTTCCCGGCGCTCTTCGTGGTCGTGATCGGTCCGGCCATCTTCAACATCGCCGACGCCCTCTGAGCCGGCCGCTCCGCCCGCCGTCGGTCGCCGCGCTCGCCGGCGGCGCCGCCGCCCTGTGGGGCCTGGCCATCGGGCTCGGCCCGCTCCGCGACAACTCGGCGCTCACCCATCTCGCCACCGGGCGCCTCATCCTGTCCGACGGGATCCCGCGCCGCGACCCGTTCTCGTTCACCGCCGCCGGCGAGCCGTGGACGGTGTACTCGTGGCTGGCCTCGGCCGGGATGGGACTGGCCGACCGCCTCGGCGGGGGCCACGGCATCCAGGTCGGCCGAGCCGCGCTGTGCGTGGCCCTGGCCGTTCTGGTGTGGCGCATCTCCCGGCCGGCCGGGGCGCTGGTGGGGCGCATCGCCGCGACGGCCGCGGTGCTGCTCGTCGGGACGACCATGTGGACGGAGCGACCCCTGCTCGTCGGGCTCGTGCTCATGGCCGTGCTGGTGTGGATGGCCGAGGCGGACGACGGGCCGGCGTGGCCCGCCGTCCCGATCATGTGGGTCTGGGTCAACGCCCACGGCAGCTTCCCCCTGGGGCTCGTCTACCTGGGGGTGCGGTTGGCCGGCCGGCGGCTCGACGGAGGTGCCACGCAGCACCTGCGCTCCATCACGCTGGCCGCCGCCGCCGGCACCCTTGCCGGCGCCGTCAACCCCCTGGGCCTGCGCCTGCTGGTCTACCCGCTCGAGCTCCTGTCCCGGCACGACCTGCTGGAACGGGTCAGCGAGTGGCGGTCCCCCGACTTCTCCGACCCCCCCAACCTCGTCTTCCTGGCTGCGCTCCTCGTCGGCCTCTGGCTCCACCGGCGCAGCCACCGGTTCGAGGACGGGCTCGTCGCCGTGGTCTTCGGGGCGGCCGGGCTCCTCGCCGTGCGCAACGTCCCCCTCGCCCTGCTCGCGCTCACCCCGGTGCTGGCGCGGTCCTTGGCCGGCGTGGGGACCGTGCGCGGCGACCAGCGGGGACCGGTCACGGCAGCAGCCGCGGCCGCCCTGGTCATGACCGCCCTGGTCCTGGCCGCCGCAGCCCTCGGTCGGCCCGCCTACGACCTGCGGCACTACCCGGTCTCCCATCTCGACTGGATGGAGGAGCGGGGGATGCTGGAGGCGCACGTCGCCACCCAGGACTTCGTCGGCAACCTGATCGTCGCCCGCCGCGGCGAGGGCGCCGGCGTCTTCTTCGACGACCGCTACGACATGTACCCCCGCCAGGTGGTGGTGGACGCCATCGCCCTGCTCGACGGCCGGGACGGCTGGCGGGACCGGCTCGACCGGTACGGCATCGACGTGGTGCTGTGGGAGCGGTCGGAGCCGCTGGCCGGCCTGGTGGCCGCCGACCCCGGGTGGCGCGTGGTCAGAGGCGACGAAGAGTGGGTGGTCGCCGTGCGGGCCGGCGGGCCCTTCGCGCCGGCCGCCCCCGCATGAAGGGCGGCGGCGAGCCGGGTTACAGCCTGCTCCCGACGGAGTCGAACTTTGCGCTCGTCCGGTTGCCGAGGAAGGTGATGGCCGCGATGCAGACCACGGCGATGAAGGCCAGCAGCAGGGCGTACTCGACCAGGCTGGCACCGGCCTCGTCCTTGATCCGAGTACGCACCTGCGCCCTGGCGTAGGACCAGAGGACGGCGATCAGGCTCATGGGGGCTCGCTCCTGTCGATGTTCGTCAGAGCCGGCTGGCCGAGGAGTCCAGGCTGGCGCTGGTGGCGCTCCCGAAGAACGTTACCGCCGCCACGCACACCACGGCGATGAGCCCGACCAGGAAGGCGTACTCGACGTAGCTGGCGCCACGCTCGCCCCCCGGCCCGGCACCTCGCACTCGTAGGTGGTACCACACCATGGCCGCTGTGCTCACTTCGTCCCCGATCTCCGGCGAGTGGGCCGGCCTCATCCGGCCCGCCGTTCCTTCTTCGGCCGATTGGCCGCCCGACTTCATAGGTCATCTGCCCATGCGTCCGCGTCGGGCGCGACGAAGGGCGCTCCCCGGGGG
>JBOGHR010000479.1:0-5073 GCA_050744905.1 Acidimicrobiales bacterium | reverse complement strand
GCCTGGGCGCGCCGGGCGCCGCCGCCCTCGCCGCCGTGTTCGGCCGGTGGGCCGAGATCGTGGGCCCCGGCCTGGCCCGCTCGTCCCGTCCCCTGTGGCTGGCCGGGGGCACGCTGGTGGTGGGGGTGGGCGACCCGTCGTCGTCCACCGAGCTGCGCTACCGGGCCGACGAGGTCCTCGACCGGGTCGCCGAGGTGGCCGGCGACCGGGTGGCCGAGCGCCTCGAGGTGCGGGTCCGGCCCCGCCGCTGAGGCGCCCCCTCACCTCGGCCGGCGGTAGCCGGTGGTAAACTGCCAACATTGCAATTCGGGCCGCTGACCTGGCACTTTGCGCCCGGATCGCTTCCACCCATACCCCTGTGAAAGGTCGCGCCTGAATGGCTGACAGTGCGGACGGCGGGCGCCGTCCGGCCTCGTACGACGCGAGGGACATCACCGTGCTGGAGGGCCTCGAGCCGGTCCGGAAGCGCCCCGGCATGTACATCGGCTCCACCGGGCCGAGCGGGCTGCACCACCTCATCTGGGAGGTGGTGGACAACTCCGTCGACGAGGCCATGGCCGGCCACTGCACCTGCATCGAGGTCACCCTGCTTCGCGACGGCGGCTGCCGGGTAGCCGACGACGGCCGCGGCATCCCCGTCGACCCCCACCCCCAGCACCGCAACAAGTCGGGCGTGGAGGTGGCGCTCACCGTGCTCCATGCCGGCGGCAAGTTCGGCGGCGGCGGCTACAAGGTCTCCGGCGGGCTGCACGGCGTCGGCGTGTCGGTGGTCAACGCCCTGTCCGCCCGCCTCGTCGTCGAGGTCGACCGCAACGCCGAGCGCCACCGCATCGAGTTCGCCAAGGGCGGCAAGCCCCAGGGCCGGCTGGAGGTCGTCGGGCCCGCCCCTCGGGGCCGCACCGGCACCACGGTCACCTTCTGGCCCGACCCCACCGTGTTCGAGGAGGTCGACTTCCGCGCCCAGACGGTGGTGGAGCGCCTCCAGATGATGGCGTTCCTCAACAAGGGCCTGGAGATCCGCTTCCGCGACGAGCGGCCGGGCCACGAGCACCAGGTGACGTACCGGTACGCCGGCGGCATCGTGGACTTCGTCAGGCACCTCAACGCGGCCAAGGAGCCGCTGTTCAAGAAGGTGGCGTCCTACGGCCACGCCGGCCACGACGAGGGGGGGCGGGGACAGGAGGTGGAGGTCGCCCTCCAGTGGAACACCGGGTTCTACGAGGGCATCCACAGCTTCGCCAACGGCATCGCCACCATCGACGGCGGCATGCACGAGGAGGGGTTCAAGAAGGCCCTCACCAACGTGCTCAACAAGTACGCCCGGGCCAAGGGCCTGCTCAAGGAGAGGGACGCCAACCTGCTGGGGGAGGACATCCGCGAGGGCCTCACCGCCATCATCGCCGTGCGCCTCCAGGACCCGCAGTTCGAGGGGCAGACCAAGTCCAAGCTGGGCAACGTGCCCGTCCGGGGGCTGGTGGAGCGGGCCACCAACGAGAAGCTGGCCGAGTGGTTCGAGGAGCACCCCACCGAGGCCCGCCAGGTGGTCAACAAGAGCGTGCAGGCGGCCCGGGCCCGCTCCGCCGCCCAGCAGGCCCGCAACCTCATCCGCCGCAAGTCGGCCCTGGAGGGCGCGGGGATGCCGGGCAAGCTCACCGACTGCTCCAGCCGCAAGCCCGAGGAGGCGGAGCTGTTCATCGTGGAGGGGGACTCGGCGGGAGGCTCCGCCATCCGGGCCCGCGACCCCAACACCCAGGCCATCCTCCCCATCCGCGGCAAGATCCTCAACGTCGAGCGGGCCCGGCTGGACCGGATGCTCAAGAACACCGAGATCCAGTCGCTCATCGGCGCCATCGGCGCCGGCGTGGGCGACGAGTTCGACCTGGCGAAGATCCGGTACCACAAGGTGATCGTGCTGGCCGACGCCGACGTGGACGGCAGCCACATCCGCACCCTGCTGCTCACCTTCTTCTTCCGCCAGATGAAGCCGCTGGTCGAGCACGGCCACGTCTACGTGGCCCAGCCCCCGCTGTACTCGACGGTGGTGGGCAAGGAGAAGGCGTACCTCAAGGACGACGTGGCCAAGGCCCGGTTCCTCGAGCAGCACCCCAACCACAAGGCCGAGTTCGGCCGGCTGAAGGGGCTGGGGGAGATGGACTTCGACGAGCTGGGCTCGACCACCATGGCCGCCGACAAGCGCACCCTGCTGCAGGTCACCGTCGAGCAGGCGGCCATCGCCGACGACATCTTCTCCATCCTCATGGGCGACGACGTGCCGCTGCGCAAGCAGTTCATCGTCACCAACGCCAAGGACGTGCGGTTCCTTGACATCTAGCCGTCGGTTCGCAAGCGGAGCTTGCTCACCGAGTTGGGGGAGCTCCGGCCTGTCGGCGGAGCCGACCGGCCTCCGCACTGTTCTTGTCGCACCGCCGGCGCAGCCGACGGTGGTGGCGCCCAGCCACAGGGGCCGCCTGCGGCGGCGTCCAGTGGCCGGCCGCCCTGGCGGCACGGTCAGGCGCCCTGGCGGCACGGGCAGGCCACCCATCTCCTCGAGGTTCTGCGATGACTGACGTGATGCTCACCGGCGGGGGGGACGACGGGCTGGGGGGCATCGAGCCCATCGAGATCCAGGAGGAGATGGAGCGCTCCTTCCTGGAGTACGCCATGTCGATGATCACGCAGCGGGCCCTGCCCGACGCGCGTGACGGGTTCAAGCCGGTGCACCGGCGCATCCTCTACGGGATGCACGAGCTGGGGCTGCGGCCCGACCGGCCGTTCATGAAGTGCGCCCGCGTCACGGGCGAGGTGATGGGAAAGTTCCACCCCCACAACCAGCAGGCGATCTACGAGGCGCTGGTGCGCATGGCCCAGCCCTTCAGCCTGCGCGACCCGCTGGTCGACTTCCACGGGAACTACGGCTCGCCCGACTTCCCCCCGGCGGCCGAGCGCTACACCGAGTGCCGGCTGTCCCAGCTGGCCACCCACATGCTGGCCGGGATCGACGAGGACACCGTCGACTTCGTCCCCCAGTACACCAACGAGTTCGTCGAGCCGGTCGTCCTGCCGTCGCGCTTCCCCAACCTGCTGGTGAACGGGAGCCAGGGCATCGCCGTGGGCATGGCCACCAACATCCCGCCCCACAACCTCGCCGAGGTCGTCGACGCCACCGTCCACCTCATCGACCACCCCGAGGCCAGGCCCGACGACCTCATGCGATTCGTCAAGGGGCCCGACTTCCCCACCGGGGCGTTCATCCTGGGCCGGGCCGGCATCCTCGAGGCCTACCGCACGGGCCGGGGCAGCATCCGCATGCGGGCCCGGGCCGAGATCCAGGACACCAAGGCGGGCCCGTCGATCGTGGTGACGGAGCTGCCCTACCAGGCGAGCGTGGCCGCCATCGAGCAGCGAATCGCCGAGCTGGTGACGTCCCGGGAGATCGAGGGCATCCGCGACGTGCAGAACCTGTCGGCCGGGGTGGCCACCAGGATCGTCATCCCCCTCAAGCGCGACGCCAACCCCCACGTGGTGCTGAACAACCTCTACAAGCACACGCCGCTGCAGACCAGCTTCGGCGTGAACATGGTCGCCCTGGTGGACGGGGTGCCACGCACCCTCAACCTGGCCCAGGTGCTCAGCGCCTACATCGACCACCAGGTGGAGGTCATCACCCGGCGGTCGCAGTTCCGGCTGCGCAAGGCCGAGGACCGGGCCCACATCGTCGAGGGCCTGCTCAAGGCGCTGGACGCCATCGACGCCATCATCACCCTCATACGGGGCTCGGCCGACCGACCGGCCGCCCGCGCCGGCCTCATGGCCGAGCCGTTCGAGTTCAGCGAGGTCCAGGCCAACCACATCCTCGACATGACGCTGGGCCGCCTCACCCGCCTCGGCCGCCAGGAGCTCGACGACGAGATGGCCAGGCTGCGGGAGACGATCGCCGAGCTGCGGGCCATCCTGGCCGATCCCCGGCGCCTCCGGGGCGTCATCAAGGACGAGCTGGGCGCGATCAAGGCGCAGTTCGCCTCCCCCCGCCGGGCGGAGATCACCTACGACCCCGGCGACATCGGGGTCGAGGACCTGATCGAGGACGAGCCGCTGGTCGTCACCATGACCCGCGCCGGCTACATCAAGACGGTCGCCGCCGGGGCGTTCCGCGCCCAGGGCCGGGGGGGCCGCGGCATCCAGGGCGCCCGTCTCAAGGAGCAGGACCTGGTGAGCACCGTCATCCACACCACGGCTCACTCCTACCTGCTGTTCTTCTCCAACCAGGGCAAGGTGTACCGCCTCAAGGCCCACGAGGTGCCGATGAAGGAGCGCACGGCGCGCGGCACGGCCATCGTCAACCTGCTGCCCCTGGCCAACGACGAGCACATCCAGGCCATCATCGACACCCGGGAGTTCGGCGACGACGAGTTCCTGGTGTTCGCCACCCGGCTGGGCCAGGTCAAGAAGACGACCTTCTCGGAGTACGACAAGTCGCGCCGGGACGGCTTCATCGCCATCAACCTGAAGGACGGCGACGAGCTGGTGCGGGTGATCCGCACGGCGGGCGACGACGACGTGTTCATGGTCACCCGCCACGGGCTCACCATCCGCTTCTCCGAGGACGAGGTGCGCCCCACCGGGCGGGCGGCCCAGGGCGTGATCGGCATGCGCCTCCGGGACGGCGACGAGGTGGTGTCCTGCGACGTGGCCCGCGACGACGCCGCCATCCTGATCGTCACCGACGCCGGGTTCGGCAAGCGCACCCAGCTCGACCGCTTCCCCAAGAAGGGCCGCGGCACCATGGGCGTCAAGGGGATCAAGCTCACCGCCCGCCGGGGCTACGTCGTCAGCGCCTTCATGGTGGGCCTCGACGACGAGATCATGCTCGTGTCGTCGGCCGGCGTCACCATGCGCCTGCCCGTGCGGGGCATCCCGTCGCAGGGGCGGGACGCCACCGGTGTGCGGGTGATGAACCTCGACGCCGGGGCCTCCGTCGCCTCCGTCGCCCCCATCCTGGCCACCGACGACAACGGCTTGGCCGGCGCCTAGTGCTTCGACCTCATTCGTTCGCTTCGCTCACTCCATTCGGTC